>JANQNL010000007.1 GCA_028279585.1 Thermoplasmatota archaeon | reverse complement strand
CATCTCGTGGGGCCGCTCACTGCCCGAGCATGTTCGAGAAGAAGGGACACTCAAATGAGGCCCTACCCCTTTCCAACCACAGACGTTATTACGGCAATGACATCACGTGGGGGGCCATGTTGATCCTGTTCGCACTTCCTCTTCTTCTTGCAAGTGCCATCAATGCCATGGGTTGGTTGAACTGGATGATCTTCATCCCGACCGGCGTAGTGGCTTTGATGCTCGTGACAGCTTTCAATGTGACACGTCATGTTGGGCTGCCTAATGAGCTGAAAGCGTCCGCTGTGGAAAAGGCGAAGCTTGTAGAGAAGTGATCATCGCAGGTGCTGTGTTCCATCCTCTGCCACGATGAGCTCTATCTCCTTCATGTCCTCTGCTCTCTTCTTTATCTTCCAAAGGTCGATGTTCTCGTAGAGATAGGTCTTGATGGCCGTGTAGAGGGCCTCGTTCCTGTTCTGGTGGTAGTCGATGCCCACCAGAAAATCGATGTCCGCTGTGAACTTGGACGGGAGCATGATGGTGACCGGTTCCTTCTGGTCCTGGTGAGGCGTGATCTCCTTGTCCAGGCCGCTATCCTCGCTGCTCTGACGGATCATCTCGCGTATGGCCTCTGACCTGCTTGCACTACCTCGGAGCCGGGCCAGCTCATCGAGAAGTTCTGCCTCTTCTTCTGTAAGGCGGACTGTCAAAGTGGTCTGTCGGGCCATGCGTATCACAAGTGTGCTACAGTGTATTACATGAGGTAGTAAATAGTTTGTTACAAGGCCCTGGCCAGTCTCCATTTGAAACGAAGGTTCAAATATATGTTCGGAAATATGACAATGGGGCACATGGTATTCGATAGGTCACAGTACATCATTCCACCTAGGGCTATCTTTGAAGATGGCAAGGTCACGGTGGAAGGTGACATTGTCATTGCAGACAAGTCAGAGGTACTGTGGGCCATGAACACCGAGCATAGGATATTCGTGGGGGAAATGGTCACCCTGGGGGGGGACCTGGAAGCTGGTGGGGATATCCGTATCGACATGAGCTGTGACGTCTCGGGAAACATCGTAGGGCATCACAAGGTCTATGTCGGGCCACGCTGCAAGATCGCGGGCAAGCTCACGTCCGAGGGAGACCTGGACATAGGCGAGGACGTGGAGATCGCTCCAGAGAACCTCGACGCACAGGCCTGGGTAAATATCCGTGATCCCATCCCTACCATGATCTACATCGTCATCTACCTCTTGGAGCTCCTGCGCAGGGGTGAGACCGAGCAGGTGGAGGCCATCTTGGCAGAGCTTGAGGCCGAGAACCCTGACGATTTCCTTATCACAGGCGACTTCTTGTTCGTCCCACTGGGTTCCAGGCTCACCAAGAGGACCGCCCAGATCAAGGGCAGCATCAGGGTGGGGGAAGAGGCCAAGGTCCGTGGTAACCTCAACGCCACCAAGGATGTACTGGTCGGAATGGACGCCGAGGTCCTGGGCCATGTCATCGCAAAGCGCAATGTTACGATCAAGGAAGGGGCTGTCATCGAAGGCAGTGCCCGGAGCAAAGGTGACATGGACATCGAGACGGGAGTTCACATCACTGGCGATGTGGAATGTATGACGCTGAAGCTTCACACTGATGCTAAGGTGGATGGGACGGTGTTCGCGCAGAGGGGTATCCGGTTTGCGGACGAGGAGTCGAAGCGGACGGATGATGCGGCTGATAGGGTGAAGTCTGACCTGGAAGGGTTGGACACTGTTCTTGGATGACCAGTTATCCAGATTAGGTGGAAAAAGACCATTTTCTATGAAGTAGTGTAAGCTCTTATGGGCCATTTCATAGAAAATGGCCTCTCTTCATCTGGATAACTGGGCATTCGTGGACAGCCCGACGGGGTCAGACTTCATCCTACCTATCGTAGTAAGGCGACTTACTGCTAGCATTCAACGGTATCGCATGCACGAAGTTCGCCTTGATGATACCATCCCGCATCGCCTGGGCCCCTGCCCTGTACATGATCCTGTTGTCCACATTGTGGATGGACGCGGTCTTGGCAGCAGACCCGAGCGCTATTCCCATGTCCAGCACCCGTATCTCGCACTGCGGACCGACGAACGGCTCCCCTTTCTTCGTGGGGAACTGGCCGCAAGCATGGTCGCATGCTCCGCAGTTCAGACCAAGACCGGGATGGTCTCGAAGACCGATCAGAAGGCAGGCCATAGAATTGCAAAGGTTGTTGCCGTCCCTGACAAAGCCGGGGTCGTTGGTCCTTTCCCCCCAGTCGATCATGTTCTTTCCCAGATGGTCGCACTGGACAGGGTCTAAGATCACGATCTCGATGTAATCGTGACCTACTCCCTTGGGGGCTGTCTTTGCAGATAATGCCATGAGCTTGGTCACCTGCATGACCGTCTCTTCAAGCTCTTTGTCGAAGTCCACAGTATCACCGAGGTCGGCATCGCTTCTGGGCCATTTGGAGTTTTCTATGGGTGTAAATCGATTGCCGTAATACTTTTATTCAGGAGCCATGTTCCCTTCTTTCCCCCACCGAGGATCGTTCTATGGCCCCTAAGGTCTTTCCAAAAGATAGCTGGGAAAAGACTCAGTATGTCCCAGTCAAGTTCCGCGGGCTCGTGCAGATGCTGCGCCCGTTCACCTTACTGGCACCGTTCTTCGGCGGGACCTTCGGTGCTCTTTTCGCGCTTGCGGTCAACGGTGAGCTTTACCCCCCATACCTCCAGAGCGAGTTCCCTTTCATCGGCTGGAGACTGGACCTCATCACCCTGTTCTGGGGTGTGGCAACTCTCATGCTCCTCAACGCTGGCTCGAACACGTTGAACCAGATAACGGACCTGGACATCGATAAAATCAACAAGCCATACAGGCCTATTCCATCAGGTATCGTCACAGTCTTTGAGGCGAAGATCGCAGCGGTCATCCTGTACCTTCTGGCCATGTGGAGGGCCATCTGGGTCAATCTCTACTTCGCTATGTTCGTAGCCATCCTCATCATCATCACCATCCTCTACTCGGTAGAACCCATACGGTTCAAGAAGCGCCTCTTCGTCAACAACATATCCATCGCCATTCCTAGAGGCATGCTTGGGTTCGTTGCAGCGTTCTGTATCTTTGGCGAGCCGTTCAATCCAACGCCCTGGATCGTAGGGGCCATCATGGCACTCTACCTTGTTGGAGCAACCACGACCAAGGACTTCACGGACGTTGCCGGCGACCTGAAGTTCGGCTGCAGGACACTTCCGGCTGTGTTCGGAAAGAAGAAGGCTACACTAATGAGCATCCCATTCTTCGTCCTTCCGTTCTTCATCATCCCAGTGGCCTTCATCTTCGGGTTCTTGAACGGGTATTCGCTTTTCCTGTTCCTCATATTCGTTGCCTGGGGGACCTACATCGTGCAGCTTCTTTTGAACGCTGCGGACCAGTACGATATGAAGTTCGAGAACTCGCCAGCATGGCGCCACATGTACATGATGCTGATGGCCATGCAGATCAGTTTCGGAATTATTTATATAGTCTGAACTCACTTTGATGGAACTGCGGCGCCAGCATGGTGCCAACACACGGGGGAGAACGCTCTAAATGTCCCAAGATAAGACCGAGGATTCTGTGGATTCCGAGGACGAGACCGAGGTCGTCGAAGAGATGGTCGAGGACGACTCCGAAGAACCTGCCGTTTCCATGGCTGACAAGCTCATCGAGTGTGAGCAGGAACGCTACAAACTTCTCCAATCCTTGATAGAGACAAGGGAGACCCTCCTGGAAATTCGGGAGGAGAACCTGGCCCTCCGTGAGGAACTGGAGGACTACAAGAGCGCGCCCTTCATGGTGGCTACCGTGGAAGGTATCCTTGAGGACAGGGAGATAATCATCGGCAACGGTGGAGGGCAGACCTTCATCGTAAAGGTCCCACAGGCCATCGACATGGATGAGATAGACCTTACCTCCGTGGTAGCTCTCGACAAGAACAATTTCAACGTCGTGAAGGTCCTGCCTCCGCAGAAGGACCCCATCGTTCTCGGGGCCGAGATCATCGAGAAGCCGACTACGACATACGACGATATCGGCGGCCTCGACGACATCATCGAAGACATCCGCGATGCTGTTGAGCTTCCCTTGAGCGATCCGAAGCTCTTTAAAAAGATCGGCATCAAACCTCCAAAGGGGATCCTCCTTGTAGGTTCACCTGGAACCGGTAAGACGCTTCTTGCGAAGGCTGTAGCTAACAAGACCAATGCTTCATACATCAGGTTAGTGGGTTCGGAGCTTGTCCAGAAGTTCATCGGCGAGGGGGGAAGGATGGTCCGGGAGCTGTTCCAGCTTGCCCGTGAGAAGAAGCCCTGCATCGTGTTCATCGACGAGATCGATGCCATCGGAGCAAAGAGGTTAGGGATGGACACAACTGGAGACAGGGAGGTCCAGAGAACCCTCATGCAGCTCCTTGCAGAGATGGATGGTTTCAATCCACTTGACGATATCTCGATAATAGCAGCCACCAATCGTGTGGACATCATTGATGATGCTCTCTTACGCCCTGGACGGTTCGACAGGATCCTGGAGGTCAACCCACCCTCTGTAGAGGGACTTGAGAAGATCTTCGAGATACATACAAAGGACATGCCCCTGGCAAAGAGCGTGAACCTCAAGGCCCTGGCAGCAAAGATGGAGGGTAAGACCGGCGCAGATGTTGAGAACATCTGCAGGGAGGCCGGTATGTCTGCTGTTAGACGAAGGGCCGCGTCTGTGACCAAGAAGGACTTCGAGAACGCCTTCGGAAAGATCCGTGAGAAGGAAGACGTCACAGCTCCCGCCAACATGTTCAGCTGATCCTAACACATGGAGGGTCCCAAATGAGCGACGATACTTCACTGGAAGGTATTTTACAACGGTATCAGGACGAGACCGTCAATATATCCAAAGAGCTGTCAGCAAACCTGGAGATTGCCGAGCATTTCAGAGACCTAAAGACGGACAAGGTTGCGTTCTACAACAACGTCAGGTCCGATGGTCCGTGCAAGAAGCTAGTGATGAATCTCTGGGGGACCAGGGACCGCATCGCCAAGTATCTGAAGTGTTCGCCTGGTGGTATCACGGACCTGCTCATCGAAGCTTACGACAACCCCTCCGATTACGAGCTCGTGGACGATGCTCCGTTCAAAGCGAACGTCATCGAGGATGTTGACCTTTCGAAGCTTCCAATTCCAAAGTACTTCCCTATCGACGGGGGACCATACTTCACGTCCGCTGTGGTCTATATCGAGACAGGGGACGGTGTCTACAATGCATCCTACCACAGGATGATGGTCTTTGAGGATCAGGATGTGAGTGTTGACAAGAAGAACACCATGGCCATCCGGATCGTGAAAAGGCATCTGTTCAAGGTCCTGACCGAAGCTTTGGAGCGGGGTGAAGATGGGGTCAAGGTCACATTCGCTGTAGGCCTAGACCCTGTGGTGATGCTGCCCGCTGCAATGTCCGTTGACTTCGGCACGGATGAGATGCGCTTTGCAAACTACCTTTCGAACAAGGTCCTTGGAAAGCCACTTCAGATGGCAAGGACCGATGGGGGATATCCCCCAGCTCCTGCGAATGCAGAGTTCGTCTTCCAGGGCCGCATCTGTGGCAACCTTGAGAAGGATGGGGATGAGATAGAAGCGGTCGGTGTTCCCGAGGGTCCGTTCGTGGACATCACAGGGACAAAGGACTTCGAAAGGTCACAGGCCCACCTGATAGTTGATCGGGTCTACCATCGGGACGATCCCGTCTTCCAGGGACTGTATCCATCCGGCACAGAGCATTTCATGATGATGGGGCTTCCCAGGGAGTCCACCATGAAGACATCTATGGGCAAGGTCGTGAACGTGGGGGATGTCCGCCTCACCGAGGGAGGCTGCATGTGGCTACATGGTATCGTGTCGGTGGATAAGAGCGCCGAGGATGATGGTGTCAAGGCAGGTCATGCAGCGCTGGATGGTCACAAGTCCATGAAGCAGGTCGTCGTGGTGGACACGGACATCGATATCTTCGACGATATGCAAGTCCAGTGGGCCATCGCTACAAGGGTCGCTAACGATGGGGACCTTCATCTCAGGCCAAAGGAGAAGGGAAAGAAGGAGAAGGGTTCTACCCTTGACCCTACGGCTGAGGATGGAATGACCAAGAAGTTAATAATCGATGCGACAAAGCCCGTAGGGGACAATGAGAAGTTCGCAAGGTATGGTTAGGATCTCTGCCACAACTCTTCTGGCATCTCGTCGTAAAGGGCGAGGATCTCATCATCTTCTGTTGGGATGTACCGCTGCTTGCCCTCTTTTGCCAGGGACAGGATCCTGTCAGTGCACATTATCCAGTAGTGGATGCGCCACTCCCTTCCGTCGTAGAGGGTGGTCTCCTCCCTTTCTGTGACCAGGAGCTCACGGTCCTCCATCATGTAGAAAAGGTCACGGTCCTGCGGTTCAAGGACGTTGTCGATGATCCTTCCGCTGTATCCGAAGAAGTTGAGGATGTGTAGTCCCATCTCTCGGGCGTCCTCGAAGGACATGTCGAATCCATCCTCGCTTACCATTATGGCGCGAGCAAGCGTCTCGAGTGTGATGGGTTCCAATGGCGCACCTTCCCGACGGTGTCGTCAAGTGGGAGATTCCGGCGAAGGATGCTCCGTTATATAAACGATTCGTTGCTTTTGACCCTCACGCATACGTTCGGCATCGATATTTGGGCTTCACTGTTCCTCTGGGGGTAAAAGACCAGCAGGAAGGTGGGGCTTGGACTCGCCTACGAAGTCGTCGGGGGGAAGTGGTCGGAGGTAGAACTTCCCGACCGCTACCCTGAGTATCCTCCAGCAATGGAAGAAGGCAACGCTTCCGAGGAAACCTATCGGCAGTGAGGCGAGACAGCCCAGGAAAAGGACCGGGGCCGCGAAGATGTATTTTCGGAAAAGCATGAGTACCAGGCCTAATGCGAGGAGGATCGTGGACGAGATCAAGGCCAGATATCCGATAGGTGGTAGGACGAATCCCAGTATCGTCGGGATGACCAGGAGCAGGGCGTTGATGACCATGTTGGCGACCACAAACCAGACGGCGCACTGCCTGTCCAGCTTCCAGTTCCACCCACCTTTGATCTTGCTCCAGACCGGTCTTTGAACGTAATGGCTCAATGAGATCGGTCCGAGGATCCCAAGGAACAGGCCGGTCATGACAATTCCGATCATCGTAACGAGGAGCATGACTGCGACCAGGGCAAGGATGTTCGGGTCCAGCTCTGTGAGGTCTCCCCCATCGTAGATCTTGGAAAGGTAAGTAGCGAACATCCCCAGATAGTCTATCGCGAAGTGGAGGATGATGGACGCATGGATGCCCTTCTTGATGAAGAGGTAGCCCATGAACAATCCGCCGATGAAGGTAGGTATGGCCTTGTACCAGTCCCAGCTGGGCACGTGTGCCAGGGCAAAGATCAGGGCGGAGATGATGATGAGTGCGATCTCCACATTGCCGAAGTTGTCGGTTCCCCCTAACAAGGTCTTGAGCACGTCCTGCTTTGGCAGGATCTTCTCCTTCTTGAATCCCTTGTAGGCAAGGGTAAAGATGCAAAGGGGAACACCAAGGTAGAGGAACCTCACGATGATCTCCTCGTACACCGAGGCATGGAGGAAGATGTAAGCTAGGTCCCAGGCTGCTGCTTCAGGACCGAGCCGAGCGGGGGTGGCCGAGGCTGTACCCATGACGACGAAGATGAACCCGATGATGGCCCCGTTGAAGAACAGGTTCGAGGCAAATACCTGGGGAAGGATGACGCTGCCGTTGTTGGAGTTGATGGTCGGGCCCATCCTGTTATTGAAACCATGCTTGATGCGATGGATGGTGTCCTTGCCCTCTTGGACCCAGAAGTAGGCGATGGAGCCTACCACTGCTGCTGCAAGGAAGATGACCCAAACAACAAAGGCAGGGCCGGTGACCGTGATGGGGAGTGCGTGTATGAAGGGGAAGATGGGGGAAACGAGGAACATGGTGTCGGAGGGGGGGTTGTGGAAGTCAGCTGTGATGCGTAGATGAACAGCGTTCGGAAGGTATGGTGATGCAGATGCCAACAGTGTCTTATTGATCACAAGTGGGATGTTCTCATCTGTTCGAAGGACCTCCGTCAGATCGTCCGGCGATATGAATCCGTCGACTACATCCACTTGGAATTGTTGAAGATTCATGGAGCCAAGGATGGACGTTGTCACACCAAATTCATCTGATACCCCAATGCCGAGACGCCCTACAAATGGCTCAAAACCTAGGTCAATTACCATCCCAGCAGGGGTTGATGTCACTACATCGACATCTAGGGAACTGTTCACTTGATTGCCGAACACATCGGTCAGGGTCGAACTGAAAGTTGGTTTAGGATCCTTGGGGATGGTAGTATAAAAATCGGCCCGCTGTTCCGCAATCGCCTTTTGTGATAGCAAATAGGTTTTCCCGAACAGGTCGATCTGAGCTGAATGTGGTCCAAGGCCATGGTTCACAACGCCGATAAGGTCCCATGAAACACGAACGGTTTCTCCTGGGTAGAACGTTCCTTCGGGCCTATGACCATGCATGATCGAGTCTTCGAAATCTGAAAGAATTGGGTCCAAACGAAGATTAATTGTGCGATCATTAACTGAGTCCTTGATCAAAGTAAAATCTTGCTGTCCTATCTTGTTAGAACCACTTATCCATTCAATCTCTACCTCATATGTCCCATCGACCAGACCTTGACCTATTTTAAATGGACCATCCTGCTGGGAAGCAATGATCTGGGTCGATGAAACTAATCTTCCATTGTCATAGATCGTGAAGGTTGGTTCAAGATCGCCTACTTGTTCGATCTCACACACCAACGCATCATTGATGTACTGGGTCTGTGAAACCGTTTCGAAAAGCAAAAGCGGTGGCTCGTACCCCTTATCCAAGTATTCATTGATAATCGGTACCTCGAAAGATCTATGTGCTGTGTTCTTTGATATGTCCATCACTTGTACTGATACCGTCAAATTCCCTCGTGCTGCAGCAGGTATCATTACTGTGTGGACCATCCAACTCTTAGCAGCCATGAAATATGGATCAATCTCAAGGACTGATCCTCTCGTAGTAGGGCCATCGTCCCATGTAAGTTCAATATGAGCCTGTTCGAGGTTTGTCTCCTCAACAGAGATAAGAATATCAGAAGGCTCCCCAGCCTTCACTGTTGTGATGTTTGCTTGTAGGCTGTCCCCTGGTTGGAAAGACAGTATCTCAGGAGGGATATCATCGAACGTGAACAAGAACGTCCCTTCCATCGTAAGCGGCTCCGGATCAGCCACCTCCCCCAGGATCAGCGGCATCGCCACCCCCAGGCACAGAAGCTCCACAGCGATGATGCTCCAGAACGTGAAGATGCCGAACATGAACGCAGCCTTGCGCAACCTCTTGGGCCTGTCCTTGATGGGTTCGTTCGAGACCGCAACCTTTGGCTCGGACACAAATGTCAATCCGAGCCTGGGTATATTACGTTGTTGGATTACAGTGAACAATGTAGTTATGATACAATACTAACAATAGATGCGAAAGACTAAAACAAAGTAAGATGTTCTATCGTTAAGAGTGAGAAAATGCTTGCTACCTTCATACTGCTGTACTTCATCTTCACTCGCATCTACAAGTTCAGCAAAGAGGATACCCTCAAAGCGCTGTTGGTAGCTGCCATAATACCACTGGCCATAATGCTGGGCTATACCATCTTCGCAGGTGGAATGGACCCACTGGCCTTCATACTTCTTCTACTATTATGATCAAGCGCCCATAGCGGACTGGAGCCTGGCTTTATCGCTTTCCTCCAGCTCCAGCTGGATCTGTGCAAGGCTATCGATGACCGTTTTGTAGCCTTCCTCACCCTGCAGGCCCTCAAGGATGATCACCTGAATGGATGCCGAGCCTTCTACGAGAAAGACCGCGATCCTCTCTGGACCCTTGAGCTCCATCCTCTTCTGTCTGGCAGCAGATTCTGCAAAGATCACGTAGTCCGACGCTAGAGCGTCGAACGTAGTGAGGGACACAAGCCTTGCCGTGAAGGTCATGGTCTCACCTCAGAAGAGCAATGGCCTCGATCTCAACAGAGACGCCTTTGGGAAGGGCCGCGACCTGGATGGCCGCGCGAGCAGGGTATGGTTCCTTGAAGAACTCCGAGTAGACCTCGTTCATCTGGTTGAACAAAGAGAGGTCTGTCATGTAGACAGTGGTCTTGACAACGTCCGAGAAGTCCAGCTCTGCGTTCTCCAGGATGCCCTTGATGTTGTTGAGCACCTGCCTGGTCTCCAACATGATCCCTTCTTTGATGTCCTCGGTCTCGGGATCTATCGGGACCTGACCGGAAATGAACAGGAACCCATTGGCCTTGACCGCCTGGGAATATGGTCCTATGGCCCTGGGGGCGTTCTCTGTAAAGATTGCTTCCTTAGTCATTCTATCTACCGTGCAGCCCAATATCCAGAAAGGATATAAGGTTTGCATCTTCTCCTGCTCACTACCCGGAGGGTATGCACTGAACAGGTTGGTCTGCTTGATTGTCCTGTCCCTGTTGTTCGCAGGGGCGGTCTTGATGATACCGTCCACCAGCGGTGCCGGGTCGACCACTCCTGCCATGTTCAGAGCCGATGCTGCCCACACTGGATATTACACTTCTGATGCTCCATCCCAGGTTTCACTCGCGTGGAAGCATTCCCCCGTGAACGTGGGGGACTACTCCGCCCCCAAGTCCTCGGCCTGCGTCTGGAACGGCATGGTCTATGTCGGGACTGACGATGGTCGGATCATCTGCAACTGGCTGGACAATGGAACTCTCGTCTGGGAGGTCCAGGCCGAGACCGGACCCAAAGGCATCCATTCCTCACCAGCGGTCCATGATGGCAAGGTGATCATCGGGGTGTATGGGGGAAGATGGAACGATACCTCGGGTTACACTCGGGGGGACCTGATCTGCCTGGACGCCTACGATGGTTCAGAGATCTGGAGCTCGTACAGAAGTCCAGGAACCGCGAACATCAACGCTGTAGGGGCTTCCTGTATCATCGATGCTGGAAGGAACCGGGCTTACGTCGGTATCGAGTACGGGTCTGGGATAAACCTTGGAGCGTTCGCGGCCATCGACCTGGACTCAGGAAGGGAGATCTACAGGTACCAGACCGGAGATTTCATCCACTCCACACCAGCTGCAGACCTTGAGCGTGGTATAGGGGTCATCGGGTCAAACGATGACTCTGTCTATGCTGTAGACCTTGAGAATGGAAGCTTGCTGTGGAGCTATAAGACAGGGTTGGACGTGAAATGCTCCCCAGCTATAGACGTGGAGAGAGGTATCGCTGTGGTCGGGTCGTTCGATGGGGCAGTTTATGCCTTCGACATCGAGACGGGGGCCAGGAAGTGGAAGCACCAGACCATGGAGCCCATCTACTCTTCCCCTGCCATATGGGGCGATGAGGGATTGGTCTACATCGGTTCCTATGACATGCTGCTGTATGCACTGGACATCAATAGTGGAAGGATCGTTTGGACGTTCCCAGCTTTGAACCCCATCCTTAGTTCTCCATCTGTATCATCGAACGGGATCCTGGTTGCAGGTTGCCATGGGGGAGAGGTCTGGGGGATAGATGCACGGACCGGTGTTGAACTCTGGTGTTACAACACAAGAGGAAAGATCACAGCATCCCCTGCGATACATGACGAGAAGGTTCTCATCAGCTCTAATGACGGTAAGCTCTATGTTCTTGAACAAGGCGATGGGGATGGGGTCCTCGACGATGTCGGTTTCTTCGCTATTACTGGTGCACTTATCGCTGCTGGTGTTGGTGTATTGCTATACCAGGAGAAGGCCTCAAAATCAAAAGAGGGGTAGTTTTATATATTGACTGTTCTTTGTTCGCTTGTTCAGGGGCCACCAGATGCTATCGAAGTTAGCTCGACCCATGGCGTTCATCGTTCTTTCCATCCTATTGCTGGCCATCCCAGTTGCTGTGGCCGATGAGGATGTCGGGCTCGAAGAGTTTGGGGGAAATGGTGAGACCGCCTACGATGGCACCAACGACCTGGACCCTGAAGCTGGCGGAACGGTGGAACGTGATGGCGGAGACCCGGTAGTTGAGGATGAAGAGAGCAATGGCGGTATGTTCAGTGTCCTGTTCATCATACTTCTGACCCTGGCTGCGATCGTTGTCTTCTTCCTTCCCAAGACCCAGAAGAAGAAGTAAGAACGTCCAATTCCTGACCATTCTGTGGGCGGACTTGCACATAAATCTTTTATATCGACCCTTTCATCTTTGCTTGGGTAACTTATATTGTGATCCTAGGGGTAATGCAAATGAGACTAGCAAAAATCGGATTGCTTGCAGTGCTTGTCGCCTTGGTCGTCGCATGCTTCGCTTCAGCTGTAGACACCAATACAACTCCCTACGATTTCTCGGGAACAGATCCTGCAGAGGACGTTTGGGGCTATGGCGTCAGCGATGACGTTAACGATTGGTGTGATATCCTGACCGTGGACACCGAGGAGATGGAGGGATGGATCATCATAACCATCGGTCTGGGTGGATCCAATCCAGGTGAGAACGGTTCCTTTGACATTGATATCGAGATCTACACCATCGATGAAGGAGAATGGTACAACTGGAACGATATCTTCTACAGATGGTCCAGCGGTGAGGAGGCTTACGCTTATGGCGAGAACACGGACTTCGAAGAGTTCAACGTGACCATAGATGATGATACTGGATCCGATATCGTTCTGAAGGTCGCCAAGGATGATATCCCGACCCCAGAGTTCTGGGATGTTGAGGTGACAACTTGGTTCTTCGATGACGATTACAACAGCGCCAGTGATGACTTCCCTGACTACACCACGGATGGAGGAGATGGTGAGGATGGTGGCGACGGAACCGATGGCGGTGATGGAGGAGATGGCGGTGACGGTGGCGACGGAGGGGACGGTGGAGATGGTGGAACAGGCACCACTCCCGGCGTATACGACTCCAAGACCGATCCAGCCACGGATACTCCTAACGACGATTCCATCTCTGTGAAGATCGACTCCTTCAGCTACACATACGAACGCACTGAGAACGATGGCTCGTTCACATTGACGACCGAGGTCAAATACACTGGAAAGACCAAGGGTGATGTGGACCACTGCGCATCTACCATGGTCCTGTATTACACCGATGGAACCTTCGACACTCCTGTCTGGGCCACTGGTCCATACACCCAGGAGAAGTCCGAGATGTGGGGTATCGAGACCCAGGGTCACTTCAAGGGGACCGGTTCAGGCGGTCAGAACGACTGGAACGAGTTCAGCTACTGGGCGTACATGAGCGTTACAGGAACCGTCACCGAAGATGGTGAGGATGGAGAGGACGGAGAGGACGATGATAAGAAGGTGGAGAAGGTCGTCCTATACGTCCGTGCTTTTGCAGATTCCAGCCAGGATAACTGGAACCAGGCATCCAAAGATGTCAGCACAGATATCCCTGCCGAACAAGCAGAGGCCTGGGGCCTTGAAGCTGCCGAGGGTTCACTCCCTGGCTTTGGCTTCGGTATCGTAGCTCTTGTCGGACTCCTTGCTGCTGGTGCATTTGCAGCATCTCGAAAGAAGTAATGGACCGGTCCTTTCCGGTCCTTTTTCATTTTTACTATGTTGAGCTCAAGCGCTCGAGAATGACCTCGACCAAACGGACACCCTGGTCCGTTGAAAGGTACTCCACAGGAGGGACATGGACAAAGATTACCTTGGAGCCTTGGTCCATGAACTTGTAAGCACTGTAGTAGAAGACATGATTGCAAAGGTATGCCCCAGCACTGTAAGAAAGACGGGCCTCGATGTCCTCCTCCTTCAGTGCCAACATCAGTGCCCTGTCCGGCAGGCCAGTCCTGATGGCGAGTGGCCCACCCTCGACTATCGGTCTGTCCGTGATGACCTGTCCAGTATTGTCGGGGTTTCGAAAGTCATCAAGGTTTAGAGCGATCCTCTCAAGCCGCACTGTGGTGTCCTTGACAGCTATTCCCAGATGGACGACCGCGTCTGGAGTGTTGGACTCGTAGTATTGGTCCAGGATCTCCTCTGCGGCCTTTGTCTCGACTGGTAGAACGAAAGTGTCAAGGTGAACGTTGGTTGGGACCTTTCCTACCTTGTTGAACTTCTCGATTATCTGTTTGGTGGGGTTCTCATCCACCCCTTCGAACGGTCCAAAACCAGTGACAAGGACCTTCATGGTATCCCTTGGGCGTTACTGGAACAGTTTCCCGATGACCATGACGTCACCGAGAGAGCCCTTCTCAAGAACGAGCTTCTTGTTCATGTAGGCCATCATGGGGTTGACAGAGCCATTGTTGATACCCTCCAGAGTGGCCATGTCCATTGAGATCTGTATGTCTGGTTCGCTGTAATCACCAGGTCCCATACCGAAATCGCCTATGGCCGAGTCCTTCAGATGCATGCGATAAGTGTTCTCGTCCGTGATGACCATATAGACCTTCAGGTCATAGCTGGCCAGCTCATCCTTGAGGGATGGGTCTGCATCCACTTTCGCATTGAACTTATCGACATAGCCCTGAAATATCTCTTGTGCTCCCATTAGAGTTCCTCCATGAGACAGTGTGGCTGAGTCCATTGATTATCTCTTATAAATATAGTAGTATTGGACACATACTAAGGACGAGGGGTCAGAAGTCATCGAGCGTTGTCCGCTTTCCATGCACGCGTATCAGCTCGGATATCGTCTTCCATGATGTCCGTGAATGGGGAGGCGCCTTACCGTGCTGCTTAATGTAGGACTTGAGGAAGTCGATGGTCCTGGGATCGGACGGGTATCCGGACCCGAAGGTGCCGAGCTCTTCCTGGATCTTGTCGATGGCCCGGTCCCTCTCTGTCTTGGCAAATATCGATGCAAGCGATACGAGGGGGAAGATGTCGTCCCCCTTGTGCTTGGCAATGACCTTTATCTCGCTGACCCAGCCGGGCACACCAAGCAGCATGAGCGAGTCCTTGATCTCGTTGGCGTAGTGCTCCTCCCTGACGTCTGCTGCATCTGCGAGGACGCGTAGGATGCAGCCATCCTTGAAGACCTTCTCCGGGTGTTCTCCCCCACGACCCTGAGGATTTTCTAGAAGTCCTTTCACCGCACGGGCGAAGAGTGCGGCCTCTATCTGGTTGAGCGTGAGGCCCTCTCGGAGCTCATCAATCTTCTCCGCCGTGCAGACCTCCAGGTAGAACCATGAGGTGGCCTCCATGTCGGTCCGGAGCTTTTCACGTCGGAGGGGTGTGAGGCGTTTAGAGTCCCTGATGCCAAGCTCTAAAAGCTGCTCGTCACTGCACTCCGGGCATGTGGCTGCACCTACGACAAGGGGTCCGATGGCTGGGCCGCGGCCTGCTTCGTCGACGCCTACGATGATCTCTTTCATTGCACATGATGGAAGGGGAAGGGGGAGTATATGTTTATGGTATGATGGGAAATTCCCTCCCTCATCTTCATTTCATCAAGCCTGATAGCGCCGAGCAGGCCGAGGGGGGAGGGGCCGAGGCCAGCGGAGGCGCATGGGGGGTGGCAGGTGGGCCAGGTTGGGGACCTTGTTCTCTTCTTCTCATAGTAAGTAATAATACACTCTCCCACAATGCCCCCCTCGGTGCGGAAATGACAGTAACCATCATCGTAGGTACCCAGTGGGGCGACGAAGGTAAGGGAAAGATCACAGACTTCTACGCCTCGAAAGCAGAGGTCATAGCCAGGTTCCAGGGTGGCAACAACGCAGGCCACACCATCGTCGTAGGCGACGAGGTGTTCAAGCTGCACGTCACACCCAGCGGGGTCATACAGGGCGACAAGACGGTCGTCATCGGTAACGGCGTGGTCCTTGACCTCTACCAGCTGAAGAAGGAACTGGACGAGCTGAAGGATAGGGGCATCCCAGTGGATTGCCTGTTCATCTCTGACCGCGTCCACCTCATCCTACCCTACCATCGCAAGATGGACGGACTTCAGGAGAGACTGAGGACCGAAGGCACCAAGATCGGCACCACAGGCAGAGGAATAGGACCAGCATACTCTGACAAGACCGCCCGCACCGGTATCAGAGCTGGAGACCTCCTGGAGCCTGACCATCTCAGGGAAAGGATCAAGGATTCCCTTGTGCAGAAGAACATCCTGTTCGAAGCTGCAGGTGAGCCCATCTTCGATGCTGACCAGATAACAGATGAACTCCTGGAGCTTGCTGGACCGATGATACCCCGTATCGCAGACACTTCCGCACTCCTCAACGATGCGATAAGACAGGGACAGTCCGTCCTATTAGAAGGGGCCCAGGGCAGCTACCTAGACATCGACCACGGGACCTACCCGTTCGTCACTTCCTCCAACACTGTAGCTGGAGGGGCTTGCGCTGGGGCCGGTATCGGACCGGGTGTCATAGACGAGGTCGTTGGCATCGTCAAGGCATACACGACCAGGGTTGGAGAGGGTCCGTTCGTTACAGAACTCACAGACGAGATCGGTGAGAGGATCCAGGAGAAAGGCCATGAGTTCGGAACAACTACGGAAAGGCCACGAAGATGCGGTTGGCTCGACATGGTCATGCTCCGCCGCTCCAGGGACATCAATGGGCTGACCTCCTTTGCGGTCACAAAGATCGATGTCTTGGACGGTATCGATAAGCTCAAGGTCTGTACCGCATACGAGCTGGATGGAAAAGAGCTTACTATGTTCCCATCATCACTTGAAAAGTTGGGGAGGTGCAAACCGGTCTATCAAGAGTTCGATGGATGGCCAGAGATGTCCAAGGATGATTACACGAAGGTGAAGGAAGTTGGAATGGATGCGCTTCCGGAAAACCTGGTCAAGTACGTGGACTTCATGGCCGAAGACCTTGGGATCCCATACCACATAGTTTCCTTTGGACCAGGCCGTGATGAGACCGTTGACCTTCGCCCCGACAGGGGATGATCCGGAGGCCGCATGCCACTTCCCTTCATTGGCAAAGAACCTGATTTTGAAGCTCAAAGGAAGAGCAGGGTAAAGGCACTCCGCTCCCTAGGTTATCTGAAGTCGAAGAGGGTAGAGGCAGCCATGCTTGCTGTTCCCCGAGAAGATTTCGTTCCCG
>JANQNL010000205.1 GCA_028279585.1 Thermoplasmatota archaeon | reverse complement strand
GAGCGCGTCCATAAGGCTCTGGACGTCCGTGTCCCTCTCGGAGCCGCCGATGATCTCGCCATATCCGTCAGGTGCAAGCATATCGAAGCACTTGGCCACTGGGCCGGGTGCGTCAGCGTCCTCCTCAACTGGCTTGTAGAAGGCCATGGCCTCCTTTGGATATTGAATGACCGAGACCGGGGTGTCGTACAGTTCCATGAACTTCTCCTCTTCCACGGTCCGCAGGTCCTTGCCCCATGTCACGTCCAAGCCGCACTCCTTCTCGAGCCGCTCCAAAGCCTCGGTGTATGTGACAACGGGCCATGGCTTGTCGAGGGTTGCGCGGAGGCGTTCTGGGTCTGCCTCGAGGAACTCGAGCTCCTCCATGTTGTGCTCCAGGACCTTCTCGATGATGAACTTGATCTCGCGCTCTGCGATGGCGATAACGTCGCGGTAGGTCATCCACGCGGCCTCCATCTCCGCCATCCAGAACTCTGTGAGATGCCGTGAGGTCATGGACTTCTCGGCCCTGAACGTAGGGGCCATGTCGTAGACCTTCTCCAAGGCAAAGACCATGGCCTCTGCATAGAGCTGCCAGGACTGGGTCAGGTAGGCCTTCTTTCCGTAGTAGCCTACCTCGAACAGGGTGGAGCCTCCCTCGCAGGCGTTCGGTGTGAACACTGGAGGGTCGAACTCGATGAATCCCTCGTTGCGGAAGAACTCGTGGATGGCCCCTGTCATGGTTGACCTGACCTTCATGATGGCGGTCATCTTCCTGGAGCGGATCCACAGATGGCGCATCTCGCGCAGGAACTCTTCGGACTGGTCCCTGGTGATGGGGAACTCGATGGACTCCCCAACTACCTCGAACCCGGAGCCGTGCAGCTCCCTTCCGCCTGGTGCGCGTTCGTCGGCAACGACCTTGCCCTCGATGATCACGGAGCTCTCGACCTGGGTGTGCTTGATGAGATCGAACAGCTCATCTCCCTGGTCTTCCTTGGAGAAGGTTATCTGGACCACTCCAGTGGAGTCTCGCATCGTCACGAACCTGAACTTATTGGACCCACGGGTACGGAAGACCCAACCGCGTAGTTTGACGACAGTATCGTCATGTTCTCCTGACAGTACAGATTCGATACTTGGGAACTCAGTGGCGCTCATGTGAACACGACCTATGGGCGGCCCCTAATCTCTGATGTGATAAATCATTTTTGCCTTATGTATCCGGAGAAATCCTCAACCCCCACCCACCGCCATCCCCTCCCGGAACTCGCTGCGCCGTGCCCTCGCCACTCCCCCGAGGGCCTGCTCGCTCGCATACATCTGGATAGGAGGGTTTCTCCGGATAGTTGAGTTCTGGGGTTTTTGAGGGTCGGGCCTAAACTATATACAACAACATGACCTATTGTCCGATTCCGGGTTCCAGATGAAACGAGATGTCCTTGATATGTTCTCAAAACATGGCACTCTGGTCGATGCCAGTGTCATTGACTACATCACCAAAAGGAGCGACAGCAAGGACTATCTCAACAAGATCGAGTCCGGGTTCACACAGCTCCCGCTCTTCGTCACGGTGGACGATATCAAGAAGCTCGAGATGGACCTGGGATTGGCCAAGGAGGACGGCTCGGTCCCCCTCGCAGAGACCAAGGAGATGAAGGTCCCCGCTACCCCAACTCCCGCTCCAGAACCAGCACCAACACCACAAGCTCCTGCACCAGCTCTAAAAGCTCCGGAACCCAAACCCTCACCTCCACCGGTAACTCCAACTCCTCAACCTCCACCTCCACAACCTTCCCTCCTCGTCAAACCACCCAAACCACAGCCATCCAAGCTTTTCCCCTCGGACACCACCAACGGCATCCGATCCTCTCTAGGCACATCATGGCGACCCATAGCAGCCGAGTACGAGCCAGAGTTCGTCCTTCACAAGGACATCACCGGAGACTCAACTTGCGAAGGTCTCCTAACCGACTTCACAACTTACTTCAATTCACGCTTCAAGGACGTCAAGAGACTCCTGAGACTAGGCCGCTCCAACATGGGCGAGGCCGTCAACATCGACAGATTGAAAGGCCTCACTGGCAAGGTCACAACCATCGGCATGGTAAATTCTGTCTCCACGACCAAGAATGGCCACAGGATGCTCAACATCGAGGACGACACAGGAGAGGTCCGCTGCCTCATCAACAAAAAGTCCGACAACTTCAACACAGTGGTCGTCGAGGACGAAGTGATAGGCATCATCGGCTCCCTCTCCGACGACAAGACCATGCTCTTCATCGACGAGCTGGTCCGACCAGAGGTACCGTACAACCGGATCCCCAACCGAGCGGAAGTGGACCTGTGCGCAGCCTTCGTCTCTGACATCCACATAGGCTCGGACACTTTCCTCAAGGAGAACTGGGAGCAGTTCATCAAGTGGCTCAACGGAGGATCGGACTCCCAAGCTTTGAGAGACGTAGCATCCAAGGTCAAGTACCTCATCCTCCCCGGAGACCTTGTGGACGGTATCGGCGTATATCCGGACCAGATCAAGGAACTAGATATCTCTGACATCGAGGTCCAATACGAGGCCCTATCAAGCGAACTTGCAAGGATCCCGGACCACATCCAGATCATCGCACAGCCAGGGAACCACGATGCTGTCCGACTTGCAGAACCCCAACCATCCCTTCCTCCACAGATCCAGGAGATCTTCGACAGGGAAGTGACCTTTCTGGGGAATCCAGCAAGCTTCTCGGTCCATGGTGTGGACGTCCTCTCTTACCATGGCAAGTCCATCGACGACTTCGTCATGGAGTTTCCCCACTTGAGCTATGAGAACCCGATAGCTGGGATGAAGGAGATGCTCCTCCGAAGACACCTCCTCCCGATGTACGGGATGAAGACACCGATAGCGCCAGAGCACTCGGACCACCTCCTCATCGATAAGATACCTGACATCTTCGCCACAGGCCACGTACACACCACTGGCGTGGACGATTTCCGTGGCGTGGTCATGATAAACGCCTCAGCCTGGCAGTCCCAGACCTCGTTCCAGAAGATCATGAACTTCGTACCAGACCCTGGCAAGGTCCCTGTTGTCAACCTGATGACAAGGGACATCAAGCTCATGGACTTCATGACCACCTGAAAATTTTATAACCACCTTAGGGAATAAGGACCTAAGAGGTATGGCATTGGGACATATCCGTAGAATAGTTCTAGACGTTCTCAAACCCCATTCTCCCTCCATAGTCGAGGTTGCGGAGAGGCTTTCGGCCATCCGCGGTATCTCTGGTGTCAACATCATGCTCGATGAGGTGGACCAGGAGACAGAGACCATCAAGATAACCATTGGCGGTGCCAACATCAAGGTGGACTCGGTCTACAAGGCCCTGGAGGAGATGGGAGCATCCGTCCATTCTGTGGACGCAGTTATGGCTGGGGACAAGATAATCGAGGACATCGAAACCCCGCAGGACTGAAGCAGAAAAAGCATCAAAGGCAGCGCAAGCTCTCATCACTTGAGCTTTTCAATGTAGTTGAGCCACCGCTTCGTGTCTGCAGTGTTCTCTTTGTTGAAGGTCTCCTCACCCCTTCCAGACAGGACCCCGTCGATGAGATCGATACCGCGAAGGATACCTATGGTCTGCTTGGCGATCTTCTCCGCTTCTTTTCCAGACAGTGAGAGGTCTGTGGAGATCCGGACCTTGTTATCCTCGACGATGGAGGCCAGCCAGGCCCTCTCCTCGAGCGCTGAACGGACCTGCTGGGAGTTGGGGTCCTCCCATTTTGAGATCTTCTTCAATAGGTTGACAAGCTTGACCTTCCGACCCTCATGCTCGATGGTCTTTGGCATGGAGACGGATACCCTGGATGCTGGGTCCGAGATCTTGTTAAGTAATCTGTCACGCAGGTCATCAGAAGCCGTCTCGATGGTCGGAGGCTCTTCCTTGTCCTCCTTCGATCCCTTCTTCTTCTCCTTCGTCTCGAACTCTGGCTCGATGGTATACAACAACTTCAGCGCAAGCTCTGTCCAGGATTCCCCGGCCACCTTCCGCTTCACATCAGAGATGCTGGTCTTCCGAGTATCTATCTCTGTCTCAACGACCCTCTCCACAACACTTGCGGCCTTTGTGATCTTCTCATATGCGAAAGGTCTACCCTCAAAGTACTTGTCCACTTCCAGTTCGTCGGGATAGCAGGTGATTCCAGTCTTGCCAAGGAGCGCAGCCTCCCTGGACATGGTAGCCCCACCAGTGATGGTGAGGTCAGCACTTTCGACAAGTGGCAATCCCCCCAGGTCCCAGAAGATACGAAGGTTCCCTTTCAACTTACGAATAGTTCCGGACCACCTTAACAACTGGTCCCTGTATCGTGGGATAACAAGCGTTTCAACGTCTTGCAGTTCAGCAAGCCTTTTCGCAACAGCCCAGATGATCTTGCTATGCTTGATCTCGGAACGAGTGGGAGCAGGTCGTAACACCACCCTCTTCATCCCTTTCTGGGACGGTGGAGGCGGTAGACCCAGCTTGATCTCCCGTTTCAAATGCTCAAGAACGTAATCGCCCTCAATGATCCCCTCGAAAACGGTCCTTTCCAGACCTTTCCGTCCTTTCATGCGCGGATCATCATCTGCGATGTACGAGGAATGGATTACGTTCGACGTCGCGTTCAATGATATCTTCGTAGCCAGGGATGCATGTGGATCGTCCATGACATAGATGGGAGGGACCTTCATCACACGAGCGGCTACCTGGCCATAGGGTGAATGTGAGATATGCGCCTTCACAGCGATGTCCCTGTCCTTTTCCACCATCCTGACCTTGGACACCAGCGTCCGCACTCGCCAGCCGAAGTGAATGAACTTTTTGAAGTAGGACGCACCAGGATGAGAAAGAACAGGAATCGACTGCATCCCCATGCCAGCTAGAGTTGACAAGACCTCGCCGTGGTCGCGAGAAGTGATCACCACGGTAGTGTCGGGGTTGGTGGACAGCTTCTTGTACAGCGGCCAGAACCAGTAGCATTCTGCCGGTGACTGTATGTCCAACCAAACGGCTGGGGTGGTTACGAGCATCCCTCCTGAAGGGTCCTGGGCACCCATACACCTTATTATTTAATAACCGTTGTGAACAAGGGATAATTTTTAAACCTGCTGTGTCTATACTCGGACCGAAGGTGTATCCATTTGATAGAACTGGAACCTATCATCGCAATGGTGTTCAGGACATATGGGTTCAATGTAGCCCGCACCATTCCTTCTGAAAGATACCTCCTCATCGAAAAGGACGGTGTCAGGCTGGCCGTAGGATATGGCCACAACGAGGAGGAACCAGCATTAAGAGATGTCCTCAACTTCATGGCCACAGCGAACAACGACAGAGCCGACAGGACCATCTTCATCTCCGTCGGAGGATTTTCCCAGGAGGTCAGGGCCCTTGAGAAGGAGAGGAAGATCCAGCTTTGGGAAAAGGACCATCTGGAAAAGGAGATAGGACGAGCCGTCCTCAACTCCAGCTCCAATGAGGTGCAGCTTTCCTTCGGAGGCAATGTACAGTCCACCCAGCAGTCGATAATAAAGGGTGGACCCAACCCGTTGTTCAGCACATCGACATCTGACAATCTCACTCAAGAAAAGGCAGAGTCCATGGGACTCATAGTGCCCACCATGGCCCTTGCCAAGCAGTTCAGCGAGGAAGGCTCCATCTACGTCAACGACGAAGGCGACACGTCAGACCTGGCCTACGACAGCGATGCCCAGGAGGTCGTTTTAAGACCCAAACTGACCCTGGACGAGGCACTTTCCATCTCCAAGCGCGAGCTTCACAACGTCCAGTGCAAGCTGCAGTACATCCCGTATCTTGTATTCCACTACACCTGCGAGGTCCCCACCAATGACGGGGTCTCTCTGGAGCAGGCCGAGGGAATGCTCGCCATAAACGGGCTCACAAGCGACGTCTACGAGTGGAACGAGAACCTTGAGACCGTCCCATCCATTGACGATCCTACAATGAAGATCATTCCACGCATCAAGGAGGACACCGCAAAGAACCGGGTCCTTCGGGCAGTGGTCGAGATAAACACAAAGACCGTGGAGTCCGTGGACGATTCCGACTCGGTCACCATCATCGAGAAGAAGCGCGTCAGACCAAAGAACGACGCTGTGGAGATGACCAAGAAATACACGGCCTTCCTGCCAGTATGGTGCGCAGAGGGCAATAACGGTCAGATGATAATCGATGCCACTTCCGGAGAGATAATGAGGTCCTCTTGAACGGGTAGAGGCCATGGAACAATACCTTTTCATCCTAGTGCTGCTGGTCTTTGTCAGCAGAAGCCTTGGACTCCTAGGCACAAAGCTCAAGGTACAACCGATAGTAGGTGAGGTCGCAGGCGGTCTCATCGTAGGCCTCATCCTCATCATGTTCTTCGACTTCAACCTGCCATCAGAACCGCTGACGATCCTTGCCCAGTTCGGTATCCTCATCCTTATGTTCCTGGCGGGATTGCAGACGGACTTCTCGTCGTTCTCGAAGCATAAGGTGTCAGCCCTGGTCGTAGGGTCGGCCGGTGTCGTGGTCTCCTTCGTCCTTGTATTTCTGCCGCTCTACTTCCTTTTCGACCTGGGACTGGGGGCATCCTTGTTCATCTCTGCCATCTTAAGCAACACAGCTATCGAGATATGCGCAGGCATCCTTCACAACATCAAGGATGACAAGTTCAGGTCCGTCATCATGGGCGCAGCGTTCGTTGACGACGTTCTCGCCGTCTTCGTCCTTGGCGTTGTCAGCGCTCTGGTGTTCACCGGAAGCTCAGCAGCTAGCATCGAGAACCTTGATTCGAACATAGATGGACCGGGATTATCTGGCTGGGGCGTAAGGTCGTTCGATATGAACACCTCCAGTATGGATGTGATGAGCTCCACGGACACGAGCTCATTGTTCTACCCTATCCCAGATGAGTACGATCTTGACCGGCCCATCATCCTCCTGGACCAGGACAATGCATCCATGGTCTGGATGGAAAGGACCCTCACAGTAGAGGACGATGACCTTGAACTGAGGGAAGTGACCCTCTCGTTCGAGATATTGGTTTGGACAGGAGAGCCTCTGGTCCTGGACCATCTCGATTACCATCTATCTGACAACCCTCTCTCGACATGTACCATCACCACCAACAGCATACCTGTCCAGACCCAAGACCTTGGTGAAGGATGGGCCCTCATCACTGTCAAGAACGCCGAGCTAGAAGGTGTCGAAGAAGATGACACCCACCACCTGGCCATCCGACTCCCCGTGGAAGGGAACTTCAGGACCCAGGTCCTGGTCTACGACCTTGAACTCAAGGAAGGATATGCTAACACTGAGGATGCAGGCATCTCCGAGTTCTCCCCCACGGACATTGTGATATTGAGCATCAAGGTCCTGCTGTTCCTGGTCATCTCGCTCACCCTCGTGATACGGGTCGTCGACTGGGGATTCGACAAGATAAAGATGCCGTCAGAGAAGCTCCTGCTTACAGCATCACTCCTTTTAGCGTTCGCAATGGCCATCATTGCCAGATGGGTCGGATTGCACGAGGTCATCGGTGTCTACATAGCAGGGCTTATCGTTGGAAAATGGGGTGGCAAGGTAGGGCCCATGCTAACTAGGCGCATCCAGTTCCAGAAGGTCGTGGAGGACATCGACCCACCGATAAAGGCACTGTTCGGTCCTCTGTTCTTCGGTTTCGTCGGTATCTCACTAGCAAACGCTGTCAGCGGAGGCCTGACCTCGGACAACGGCATCGTCTGGTTCATCATGCTCACGGCCATGATCGTTGTCACAGGCTTTGGAGGAAAGATAATCGGATGTGGTCTGGGGGCGAAGCTTACAGGCTTCACCTTCGGCAGGTCCTTCAGAATAGGATGCACCATGTGTGGTAGAGGAGCGCTGGAGCTTGTCATGCTGACCTATGGTCTCTCAGCGGGCATAATCTCTGATGATATCTTCACAGCAATGGTCATTTTCACCATCATCAGCATCCTCACGACGCCTCTGCTGTTCACCTTCACAGTAAGAGTTGACACTGGCACCGACTAGTGAGACTGGTGAGGCCCTATAATTGTACAGATGAACTTCGTGTACGGCAAAAACTACTTATTCTCAACCCTCGATGCAAGTCCTCGACACCTCAGGTCAGCCTGAAGTGGGGGTCCACAAGTGACAGCTATGGGGGGAGTCCACTCTACAGATGGCATCGAGATCCCGGTGTTATACAAGATGCTCGATTACTGCGAGGAATGCAGTATTCCACTGCCAAGGTCGGTCAGCGACCTGCGTGGCGAGCTTAACCGCTTGGACGACGAGCTGGACCTTTCTGCAGACCAAGCACAGGTCGTTGACGCGAACGGACCCATGGGCCTGAAGTACATGTCCATCCAGCATGGGCTCATCTCTTCTATAATCGGTCATTATTCATTGCTCATCCGAGAGGAGTCCAACACAGTGGACGACCTCAAGGACCTGGGCTGGGACATGTCCGTAATGGACGAAAGGCTCACAGATGCCTTGACCAGGCTTAACGGCCTTTCCCGCCTCAGTGCGGAAAGCCTTGTGGAGGTTCAGACCATACAGGGAATACTGGATTCCATCAAGGAAGAGGCCAACACCAAGGAGAAGGAATACAAGACCATGGTGGAGGACCTTCACTCCATCGAGAAGGCCATCGAGGATGGAGCAGACCAGGACCACCCAGGTCTTAAGACCTCGTATGAAGAGGCCAACACAGCCCTTCTCGATAGTGATTTTGAGAACGCCCGCGGCCTCATTGATCAAGCAATGCAGAGGCTGCGCGGTGAGACACCGACCACGGACGATCAACAGGTGGACAACATGGATACCGCGGACGAAATAAACGAAAAACGCGAACTCGTCAGCTCACATCTGGACCTTCTATCCAGACATAGCATTGGCCATGAGGAGATCGCTCATAAGTTCGACGATGTCAGAAAGCGAATGGTGGACATGGACCTTGCCACCATCGATCAGGCTACCAAGGATAGCCTTCTCACAGGCCTCAACGAGGTCGAGTCAGAGGTCGAAAAGCTTGTAATCACCGAGGCCAACGAGGTCATCTCATCGACCGTTGTCACCATCAAGAAGGCACCATCATATATCGGACTGAAGGACGAGGCCGTTCTGGTCAATGATGCATCATCTGCCATGGCCAATGGTGAGTTCTATATAGCACTGGAGAACTCCTGCAAGGCCAGGGATGCTGTGGAGAAGAAGAAGGAGGAGTACAAGAGCATCCTCAAAAGCATCCAGGTCTGTGAGGTCAAGGTCAAGGAGTTCAGGAAGGAGAACGTCGTCGACAGCAGTGTGGACGACACCCTGGTAAAAGCCAAGGACGCTCTAAAGGGTGGGGACTTCGACACGGCCATCCAGTATGTCAACGACACCTATCAGAAGCTCGAAGAGCTTAAGAACCCACTGGTCGACTCCTATAGGACCAAAGCCCAGGTCGCCATCGAAGATGCAAAGGCTACCCTGGCCGACCTGCAGAAGCAAGGTTGCGATACAGTTGACTACGAGTCTATCCTCGACCAAGCGACGAACTACTTCGACGACGGGGACGAAAAGGAAGACTTCATCAAGGTAATCGAATATACGGAGGCTGCGAAGGCGGAAGCCGGACGTTGCCTCAGAAGACTACGAACCAAAGTTGAGGAGGGAAAGAAATTGGGAACTCTGTACGCAGAGGTAAAAGAGAAGTATGACACAGCCTCGGAATGGTTGTTCATGCCAGATATCAAACGGATGATGGACGAGATATCAGATCTCATGGTCCAGAACGAGACCGACAAGGTCGAGGCTGCCCTGAAGAACGTTGAAGAGAAGCTCAACGAGGCCATCGCCAAGACGAACCCGGAACTGTCCGGAGAGCTGTTCATGGAAGGCGATAACGCAGCTGTTAGGCTTGTCAACTTCGGCTCGGCCAGTGCAGACAACGTTGTTGTAGACATCAACGGTGTGGGCCTGCAAAAGATGGATACCATCCAGAGGATCGGTGTAGGCGAGAGCGTCATGGTAAATGCACCCTTGGACCCTGCAGGACCGGCCATGGCAGATGGCACAGAGGTCAAGCTCAACATCATCTGTACCAAGGGCGACGGTGCAAGCCAGCTCATGTTCAGTGAGTCAGGCACTCTAACACCAGACCTCTCTGGGAACCTCACCACATCATCACTTGTATTGGCCAACGTCACTCCTACGGTCACACACACCGATGAGGAAAGGGAGCAGCGGGTCTCATACGAGGGCAAGGTGGAGTTCACAGACTCCTATCCAGACGACAAGTGCCCTGTCTGTGATGAACTGGTCCCCGAGGAAGCGATGAAAGTGACCTGCGTGTGCAAGCAGCAGTTCCATATCGCCTGCATCGGTAAGATCAAGTTCTGTCCAGATTGCGGTCTCAGCATGCAGCAGTAGGCGAGGGACATCCCATGGAGAACCTGGTGGTGGCGATTGGGGGTAATGCTCTCATTAAAGATGGTCAGGAAGGTACCATCTACCAGCAGTTCGCCAACGCCAGGGAGACCTGCGCCCATCTTGTAAAGCTCATCTATTTAGGCTACGATCTTGTTATCACCCACGGCAACGGACCCCAGGTCGGGAATGCACTTCTACGGCACGAGCATGCCAGGGACATCCTCCCTCCATATCCTCTCGGTGTGTGCGTGGCAGAGACCCAGGGCAGCATAGGCTACATGCTCCAGCAAGAGATGCAGAACGCCATGCATAAGGCTGGGATAAACAAGGTCGCTGTCAGCCTTGTCACCCAGGTGGTCGTTGATGCCAACGATCCCGAATGGAAGTCACCCTCTAAACCCGTGGGAATGTTCTACACCAAACAGAAGATCGACGAGCTTGTGAAGCAGGAGAGTTGGGCAGTTGCAGAGGACTCTGCAGGCCGTGGATGGCGCCGCGTTGTCCCATCCCCACATCCTCAGAAGATCTTGGAGGAAGAGTCGATAATGACCCTCCTTGGAAAAGGCAAGGTCGTCATCGCATGCGGTGGCGGTGGCCTGCCTGTCATCATCAAAGAGGATAACGTCATCGATGGTGTGGAAGCGGTCATCGACAAGGACCTTGCCTCTTCCCGATTGGCAACTGACCTTCAGACAAGGAAGCTCCTCATTGTAACGACCCTACCATTGGTCTATGTGGATTTCAACAAGCCTCAGCAAATGTCCTTACGGAGCGTCTCTTTGGATCAGATAAAGGAATATCATGCCCAGGGACAGTTCCCCAAGGGCAGTATGGGTCCAAAGATAGAGGCCGCCATCGAGTTCCTCGAGCGTGGCGGCGACGAGGTCATAATCACTAGTATCGAAAAGATCGAGGAAGCCATGGCCGGTGAGGCCGGCACCCACATACACAGGATCCTATAGGTCCCAGTCGATCCCTGTGGTATCCTCATCCAACTCTTCTTCGTGGGCCGGTAGGTCCATCTCGTTATCTGGTGGAGGGTGGAAGTCCTCTTCTGGAACATCCTCTTCGAGAGGTTCCTCCTCCTCTTCCTCCGACACTTCAAGATCATCCTGCTCGGGAGCTTCTGTTTCGGGTTCTGGGGGTGGACCATCCGGTCCAACCTCTCCCTCCGTGAGCTGTGCTGGAGGTGGAGGTGGTGGTAATTCTGCTTCCTCCTCCTTCTTGTCCTCTCCAGGTGGCTCCTCCTTGCCTTTAGGTCTTGCCACCATGATGACAGCTACGATGATGAGCGCCAGTAGGACGAGGACACAGATGATAACGATGATGACGATGACCCATGGGAAATCGCCCTCAGATGCCTGGTTGGCCTTCCAGTCGTCATACTGCTCCTTCTCATCGTCGAACTGATCGACTATGGCAGGTTCGGCATCCGAGGAATTGTCTGGGTCCAACCCCTGCTCCTCCTCCCACCAGTCCGGAAGACCATCACTGTCCGTATCAGTGGTATCATCACCGTTGTCCTTCCAGGCGTCAGATACCTCTCCATCTGGAAGGTCTCCACCGGAGCCCTCGATGGTCACTACATCCTGGAACAGGAACTTGGTCACCTTTCCACCATCGTTGTCCTGCATGGTGATATTGGCACTCACCGTGGATGTCCTGTCGATGGAAGCGCGAACCACAGGAATGCTGAACACGAGCTGATGTGTGTACTTCGTGCCACTTGTTACCTTGTTCGCAGCATAGGTTCCGTTCTCTCCGGCCATCGGACCACCCTGAATGTTGTAGCCCACAAGCGAACTGACGATATTGCCATCAGGATCATCCAGGGTCATATCGATAGTGAACTTGAGCTCATCACCCTCAACGACCACAGAGTAACTGACATCAGTGACCAGAGGAAGGACGTTCTCCACAGTGAACAGACCATCGAACTCGGTCCAGCCGCCATAGGCGGTCATATCTCCGTCCTTCAAAGCAACCCTAACATCATACAAACCAACCTCGAGGCTTGCAGGTATTGTAAGTATGAACGTCGAACCAGATGTAACGACCACATCCGTGGTACCTGCGACCCACTGGTCCGTACCCGCGAGTGCCAGTTCCAGGTCGACCATGACCGATCCAGGGCTGGAATCAGCATCAATGAAAGTTATTATCAATCCATGGTCCGATGAACGCGTAGTGGTAGCATTGCACTCCAGATCATTGACCACCGGTGCGATGTTCACGACAACTGGCCCGTCGGTCTCGAACCAATCCGAGTACTCATTATCCGTGTCAGTGACACGGAACCGAGCGTCAATGAGGCCCACAGTTGTCCCTGCAGGAACTGTGAACTCCATGACTATGGCGTCCTCTGTTGCATCGAAGGTCCCAACCTTGAGGCTCTGCCAATCCGTGGAACCGTTCGCACGCCATTCTCCATGGCAGGTAAGCTCGTAGAAGTAGTCCTCAACATCTGCTGCGATAACATCGAAGGTTACCTTGTCACCTCTATTGGCGGTAGCTTGGTCCAGGGTCACACTGGTGATCGTAGGTGCGTTGTTAAGGATAAGCATTCCACCGGTGCTGTAGACCGTAGGAGAGAACCCACCATCAGGGTCTGTGATATCTATCATCAGATAGAGCTTATCAGAATCTATGGAGGATGGTATCTCAATGTCGGCCTCGAACAAGGTCCCATTGAGGTACACATCATAGACATCATACCAAGTTGCATTGTTGTATGAGTACCTGATCGTGCAGTCGAGATCTGCGGGATCGCTCTCCAGGTCAGTCGTGTTGACCTGTGCCGTGGCTGTGGAGCCTCTGTAGAGGGCTGAGCCTAGGAACCTAACGCTATTGACCAAAGGTCCGTTGTTCAGAACGGTGATGGTCCAGTTAGCTATGTATGGGAATGAAAGTACAGAATCTGAATCGGTAACATTGAACCTGAAGCTGTAATCGCCCAGTGTCATGTTGTATGCAGGTGTGAACTGCAGTGTCCAGTTCTCATTATAGGAAGCCGCTGGGAGAGCTGTCCAGTTCACGCTGTCGAGACTATACTCACCAGCAGGAACGAGGGTCGTTACAATATCCTCTGCATCCTCAAGGTCCAGGGTAATGCCGATGGTCTCTCCCCGGTACACTTCTGTGGACTCGGGCCAAGCAGCCAACACCTTTGGTCTTCCAAGGACATCGAGTATGATGGTATCGACGTTGTCGGACCTATCTATCTCTCTAGTGAGAACACCAGGGTCTATCACGATCTCGATATCGTAGAGGCCAAGCATGTCATCTGTATCGAACACGACCTCAGTCCAGTTGGTATCAGTGTTATTCACATCGAGATAGACATCCATGGTCTGCTCGACCTGGTCCTGGTCGTCCAGGACATTGACCTGGACATGAAGGTTGGTAATGTCCATGATACCAGCATTGGTCACTCCGAACCTAACGGTCACCTCGTTCCTCTGGACCACCGGGTTCGGGTCAACATCGATGTCTGCTTCCTCAACCGTGAGGTCTGGGAGACGGTCGTAGTAGGACGCGACCTTAGGGTCCCCACATATCACACCCATCCATCCGACGAACGGAGATGAAGCATAGAAGGACTCGGCCAGATAGTAACCGTCCGTGTATCTATCGAACAGGATCTGGGACCTGCAGCAGGCTGAAAGGTATGGTTCGTAGACGTAACCCTTGATACCTGTGACACCTTCATTGATCCAATCCGCGATCAGCGACTGGCCGTAGGATGGAGGCCATGCAAAGCTCCTTCCGCCCGTGGACACGAAGGTCTCGGCTATAGCTCCTGGTACCCAGGTATTGTATGGCTTGGCATGGTCGGTGTACTGATGATCGTGACCGTCATTGGAACCCCATGAGGAATAACCAGTGACGTTCTCCTGTTTCGTGACGTATGTATTGTTCTCGTTGAGCAGGACGTCAAAGCCCTTCTCTTCCAGGATCGGTGCAGCAGCCCGCATCCAATCGTTGGCTATCTTGTATCCTGGGCTGCCATCTCGACCTGGGTCTACGTCAAGGACGAACAGACCACGGGTTCCATAGCTGATGGTAGCGTTGTTAATAAGACCAAGAGCGTGGGTCAGGTTGTAACCGGTCAGTCTTGTTACGAGATAGATCCCATATTTGGCCCTGGAGAACGGCTCGTTCGCTCCAGCGTATGGATTGTTCGACCAACCCGAGGAACCTATCTGGCCCTCCATTGGTCCATTGATCATTGTGAGCTCTGCATCCAAAGATGCTCTATCTTGGGATCCTCCGGACACTCGGAGCGGAACACCCTTGGTGGTGACGATGTAGTTGATCTTGTCTGTCAAGTTGTTCTGTGCCATGTAGAGCTTGACCTGTGCCTTGAGCTGGTTGAACTGCGCTCGATTGATGGTCTGGCCTGTTTGGACAGTTATGTTGCAGATCCTTTCTTCTGGGATCCCACGGGCGGCTGCGAAGTAATCTCCTATGGTCGTTGATATGGTGGAGTTCTCGTTCACGACCACCATGACGTCGTCGTAATGGATCTTCCCATTGTAAAGGCCGTTGTTCCTGGTGGTGGGAGTGTCCACCACTGGTTCAGGGTGCGATATCTCGACCTTCACTTCTTCATCCGAACCGATCACCATCATGGTGAACGAGCTCAAAATCAGCGCAGCTAGCGCAAGAAGGACGATAACGGATCGCATGCTATCAACGACCTATCAGGTACCGTCTTAATAAAGATTATGAGAACTTAGGTCGCTGGAAACGTCAATATGTATTACCATGTCATTGATGGCCACTTTCGGCCACCCCTCTTGCTCATCTTATTATACTTGCATAAGTATCAATGAGTGAGCAACATCATAGGTGGTCAGATGCCGAAGGACAAGGTGAAAGGTGATCCGAAGCTGGTATCCAAGTGTGGATTGTATTGCGGCTCATGCAAGAAATTCAAGAGCGAGAAGTGCCCTGGTTGTGAGGGCAATGAAAAGGCCAGTTGGTGCAAGGTCAGGACCTGTTGCCTGGAAAAGAACATCCCGACATGTGTCCAGTGCAACGAGTTCGATGATTGGAAAGAGTGCAAAAAGGCTAACAACTTCATGTCTGGCATCTTCAGTTTCTTCTACAACTCTGACCATGATGCGAACAAACGTATGATCGCCAAGGACGGGCTCAAGAAGTATGCGAACCATATGGCGAGGGAAGATCTTGTCTCTATGAAGAAACGATGATCAAATCACACATGCTGATCGAGCAATATCACGTTCCCATCCGGGTCCATGAGCATGAGATTCGCAGGCCCTTCTGAACCCTCATCGGCCTCTGACATGAGCTCGATGCCCTTGCCTTTCAAGTCCTTCTGGATCTCTCGTATGTCCATGAAACCCTCGACAGCCTGAGCGTTGCTATCCCATCCTGGATTGAATGTCATGAGGTTTCCCTCGAACATGCCCTGGAAAAGACCGATGATCGCATCGCCGTTTCTCATTATCAACCAGTTCTGTTCCTCTTCGCCTACAAAGACCGTGAAGCCGAGCTTCATGTAGAAGTCCTTCGAGACCTGTAGGTCCTTGACGTTCAAGCTTACAGAAAATGCTCCTAGTTCCATTCGATACACCTGAACCGATGTAGTCCTTTTCAGGTATTAACGTATGTTCGTCTTTTCCGTCAAGGCAGCTTGCTGGGCTGATAATATTTATTTATTCATCACGCGATAGCCTTGTGCCATCAGATCATAATAGGTGATATGAATGTTCAAATGTCCATCGTGCGGTGGGTCCGAATATTCTCATGCAGAGTGCATGAGGAACGAGAGGGTGAGGGTCACACCATTGGAATGTAAGAGCGGTGCAATGCCAGATCTACCCCATGTCTATGTGTGCCTAAGCTGTGGGTATGTGTTATGGTATGTGGACCTTGATAACTTCAAGTCCATGATGAAGTGACCCTTCAGGTCCTTCTCAATCGCAGATTCGATGCCACATCGATTTTGCTCATCGCATACGAGATGAGCGCTGTGGATATGATGACCATCACCAAGGTCAAGATGTAGATCAGAAGTATGGTCGGGGGAAACTGGACCTGTGTGGCCACGGTAATGCTCTTGTCGATATTGACAGGGTCCACGATGCCGGTTATGGATGAGGTCCAGTCAACTGAGAATATGGATTGGAACGAATAGCTTACCAAAAAGCCAGTGGCTGTTCCGATGACCATGCCAACGATGAGCACCACAAGGGTCTCTGATAGGAGCAATTTGAAGATGTCCGTTCGTGTAGCGCCTCTTGCGATTATCTCTGCGAACTCCTTGGTCCGGGATGTATTCTGAACTATCTGTATCAAAATGATCCCAACGATGACCGCAACGAGAATGCAAAGGAACTCGGCAACAAGGATAAGGTCTGTCCCCTTGTTCGCGGGTCGGGACCATATCCTCTCCATCTCCTTTTCCTTGTCTAGCACCACTGGTGGTCCTTCTTTCCAATCTACTGAGGCTATTTCTTGTTCCACATCCTCATTGCTCCCATCTACGTCCACCAAATAGGCCCACAATGATGGTACGATCTCCTCTGGCAAATCATCCTCAAGAATGTACACCACCGGTTCTTCTCGCCGGTCGGTCAAGTGATCGTTCTCCCCATCGCCCCATCTGTTATCAGTGATCGTTTCATCAGGAGTATCTGACCTTAGACCAGGCAGGTGGTCCACGATGCCAACTACCGTGCAGATGATATAGACCTCTTCAAAGTAACTTCCGGAAGAGCTACCATACTGAGGTTGATGCTCCATCGAGACGTTCACCCTGTCACCCACCAGAAGATGACCTGAGTCCGCGGCTCGTTTGTTCAAGATGACATGGACCTCGTTCGGGGATGAGGTTCCAGTTCCTATCCATCGTCCATCCAATAGCAGGTCGCTAGACGGCGATACAGTTGACCTGTATTGGTCCATATCCACACCTATCATCTTCCCCCATACCAGACTGGACCATTCGTCCCCTTCTTGATGTAACCGGATGTGATAGTATTGGGCAGCTACTACATCATTCACACCCGAGAGCAAGGTCAGGTTATGGGTCATGTCGTAGTTGACACCGGTAGCAGCGACATAAAGATCAGTGGGGATCGATGCATCTACCAGGGCTTTGGCCCCAACATGCCGTGTCTCCATCTGTGATAATGTAAGGGTGCCGAAGGCCAGGGTTATCGATATCAGGATGGCCATTGTAGCCACTCTGCGCTCTCTGAACTTCAATCCTGCAACCAGCATCGGGAATAGCTCTGGATTGAGTGGCTTCATCAGCTTCGATACCAAGGGGATAGTGGATGGGATCCCCAAGATGAAGAACCGCGACATAGACAGGATCAAAAGGAATGGCAGGAATATCAAAAGCAGAGGCTTCAATATCTCTGTGATATAGTAGATCGCGATCAAGAACGGACCTTCCGGCTCACCGATGTTGAAGTAGATCATCGAGCCTACAAGCACCGCAACCGCAGATAAGATGACGATGTCGAACGTCGGTCTGTACTTCTTCTCTTTCCTTTCGGGCGATCCTCTAATGGCCTGCAATATCTCCAACCTTGACAATCTTATCATGGACCGAAGTCTTATTGCTGTGACGATCAAAGAGGATATAATGATGAGCACCAAAGCGTCTATGGGATTTGGAACGACATCTGTGATTTCCATCTCCGTCCCGACTATCAGGGTTATGAAGAACAATGAGAGTATTGAACCCAAGATCACCCCGACGAAGGCCCCAATGGCCCCGTGACCGATGGACTCGACCAGCAGTGTGAAGAACACATGCCTGTTCCTGGCCCCCTTGACCTTTAGTAGAGCGATCTCCTCCATCTTGCTCTCCATCCCGATCCTGGAACCGACCAGGATAAGATAGAAGCAGAGGAGGAAGAGAGGGATAGAGGTGACAACGAAGAATATCCGCATGACCACAGACCATTCGGTGTAGGAGCTGAATTCTTCTGACAATCTATCCCTGCCAAGATGGTATGAATGTCGTTGTAGTACACGTTCGAGCTCTATCTTCATGGAACGGACCTCTCGTTGTGTTGTGAACGGATCATCGAGGTTCGAGAAATGGTCCATGTCCACTTTTATGGAGATCATACCCATCAAGTGGTAGTAGTCATCGGTGACATTCCCCACTCGTTCCAGGAAGGAGAACAATCCTTCGATCCCCATCAACGCATAGGCTGAACCCGGTACGAACGGCCCCTGGTCATCGTGCTCTTGCTTGATCTGTACGATCCCTTCGATGGTCATCGTGAAGTTATAGGAAACGTATACGCGGTCGATGTAGAATCCATCTGTGAACATCGCATCCGTGTCATTCTTCATCATCGACTCGTTCACTTCAATGATGACCTCTTCATACTGGTAGATAGTCAAGTTGATACTGTCTCCCACATCGAGGTCCCAATCATTTGCTACTCGTGTCGATATGACCATCCCATATCCATCAGTTGGTAGACCGGTCTCATTATCTGTGTACTCATCAAGTCCAATATTATCCGTACCGATAACGCTAAGATATCTCGTCAGATTCTCATCTGCATGTTCAATATAATAACCATGGCCAAGTTCCAATCTGAAGGAGACCTCTTCGACATAATCAAAGGATCTCAGTTTTGCATCAAGATCTGATTGAGACTGCGCAGCTTGCTCGATCGTTGACGAATCTGGATAACCGAAAGCTGTGAAATGTTCGTCCAGGTCTTGGACCTGCTCTTCGAAGAAACTACTGACCATCACTTCCGATGTGATGAATATACCTGATATGAACGCTACCGAGATGAGCACGCCCATCATGGAACCTGCAGTGGCCACCTTATGTGACCACTGGTTCTTCATTAGCATCTTGACCAGTAGAAGAACGCCCATCTCAATCCTCCGAGACGATGTTGCCGTCCAATATTTTGAGGGACCGGTCAGCCATGTCTGCCACCCGGGCATCGTGTGTGACGATCACCTCGGTCTTTCCCATTTGCTTAGAAAGTTCTCGAAAGATGTTCATGATGTCCTTGCCGGTGTCAGAGTCGAGCTCACCGGTTGGCTCATCAGCCAATATGATCTCTGGGTCGTTTCCCAAGGCCACGGCGAAAGCGACCCGCTGCTGCTCACCACCCGATAGCTGGTCAGGCCTGTGGTCCTGCCTGTCTTGGAGCCCAATGGCCTTGAGAAGATCATCTGTCCTTTCCTTGATGATAGAGCTTTTGAGACCATTGATGCTCATGGGAAGCTCGATGTTCTCTCTAGCCGTCAGAGTGTTTATCAGATTGAAGTTCTGAAAGATGAATCCGATCTTTTTGCGTCTGAACTCTGACAGTTCTTTGTCCGTCAGGTTCCTGATGTCTTTTCCATCGACATAGACCCTGCCAGCGGTCGGTCGGTCCAATGCGCCGAATATATTGAGAAGGGTGGTCTTTCCACAACCTGAGGGTCCGACGATGGCGACGATCTCCCCTTTCTTGATGGTCACGTCCACACCGCGAAGGGCGGTTACCTCGAGGGAGCCAGTGGAGTACACCTTGATGAGCTCTCGGGCCCAGATGATGTCGTCCGGTCCTGGCCTTTCCTTCTTTTTGGACTCCTTGGACTTCTTTTGCATTGTCGGAAGTACGAGGTCTTTGAACGGGGAGGACATGTTTGAGACAACTGGTTGGGTCGTATATTAACTTTGACAGAACATGCCGACACGCAGTTGTTCAAGTCCGGCCATCACCGTTCTTTGCTAACAACTGTTTAAAGTCGTGTGGGGCTGGCCGGATTCGATATTAATCGGTATCCAATTTAATCAATAAAAAACTTGTTCGAATAAAACTTTTTTATTCTTATTAAAAACGATTCCTTCCATTCTTAGCAATTCGTATTTCATCCTTATGCCACCTTGATAACCCCCTAGGGAACCATCTGATCTAATAGCTCGATGACAGGGAATGATTATAGGGAAAGGATTTCTCGCCAAGGCATTCCCTACCGCACGCGCGCTACCTGGTTTCTTAATATGGTCCGCAATCCGGTTATAGGTGCTGACATACCCTCTTGGTATATTGAATTCTGCTAGAAGAACTATTTTTTGAAAGCCTGAACAGATATCGAGATCAATGGTATTCAAATCGAAATCAACAAGGTCGCCAGAAAAATATGATTGGATCTTGTAAATGGTTTCATCAACGATATTACAGCTCATTTCTGAATATCGACCTTTAAGGTTTTTGAATGAGATATCTTCTTCATACTTGAGATATAGTCGAGTTATTTTTGGCGATCCGTTAGATTGATTCCATAGTATCACAATATTTCCATATTTGGAATTAAAAGATGTAAAATGATTTTCCATGATCATTAGCATTAAGTTAGCGTAAATAACACTTTCGCTTTAGGATCAACAATAATCGAAAAAAGTGGGGATGGCCGGACTTCGCCAGTCACTTTTCTCAACATCACTAACAATTGACTCGGAAAGTACTGGTCCAGTCGCAAACCACGAGTGGTTCTCGACAGACTTGGATGATAGGTTGGCTCATACACCGACCTAAACATCCAAGGCCCGACCAAACCTTTGGTATTGCTACCTTGGTGGTTCGGTAGACGAATCCGCCCAGCCCCGCTCTCTGCTAGCAATTGTTGAGAATCGAGTGGGGTCCAGGGTATTGAATCCTGACCATTCATTTCCAACATCAAAAAAGGTGTTCTTCACCAATGAATTGCAGGAATTTGTCACAACATATAAATACTGACTGAGCACTCAGTTAACTGCAATTAATGAACCAAGGACGTGTTAAAGTTGATCGGAAAATTCGTTTCAGATCTGATGATCAAACCAGGAAAATCACCTGTGTTCGATGATCCAAAGAAGTATGAACTTGAATATGAAGATGTGACCTTTAAAGCTAAGGACGGTGTCAAACTTTCTGGATGGTTGATCAAAGGGGGGACAGACAAAGTGATCATCCAATCTCACTTTGGTGTTCAATGTTCCAGATGTGGATATACCCAAGAAGGAAAAGGAATGATGAAGAACGCATTATGGACAAGCGATATTCATTTCTTGGAACAAGCAAGATATCTCGTTGATGCTGGGTATTCTGTTCTGATGTTCGATCTAAGGAACCACGGGATCAGTGGTACTGGAACCACCCCTTGGGTAACATGGGGTGTCGAAGAGCGCAAGGATATTCTAGCGGCAGTAGATTTCATATCAAGCCACAAGAGATACAAAGAAGCAGAGATAGGTCACCTAAGTATTTGTATGGGTCAATCAGCAACAACATTCGCCTATGGGATGGATGACGATCTTCAGAAAAATGAGAAGATCAAAGCGATGATCTCAGTGCAACCATTGACCTATGATTATTTTGTTGAGGCCATGGGCCTGCCCGGCTTTGTGATCAACGCTGGAAATAGGTATAACAAGGAAAAGCGGAACGTTGACCTGACAGGCGATTCGTTCTTGACATATGTGAAGGACATCTCAGTTCCAACCCTAATTATTCAGAACACGAACGATCCAATGACCAATATGAAAATGGTGAAACAATACTACAAAGACCTGACAGTCGAGAAAGAGATGATGTGGTTGGACCTGGAGAAGAAAAGAGGAGCTGCTTATGATTGGATCGGGAAGAATCCAAAAAAGATCGTAGGCTGGTTCGATGGATATATGACGTGAATGGAATGGTTAGTTCAATTCGTGGTTGCTTGTAAGGATGTGTAAGTTATGTTTGGAAAAATGCTAAGTAAGAATCTAGTTATGGCCGGTGAAGGTGCTCCTTTATTTGATGACCCATCAAATTACGATCTGCAATATGAGGATGTATCTTTCAAAACAAGTGATGGTATCAAGCTAAAGGGTTGGCTCATAAAAGGTGATGAGGACAAAGTAATCATCCAATCTCATTTTGGACTCTTTTGCAGTAGAGCAGGTTATTCGAATGATGTCAAAAGAATGGTAGAAGGCTATAATGGAGATGTGAAATTTCTTCGTCAAGCCAAATATATGAACGATGCAGGCTACACAGTGCTCATGTATGATTTTCGTAATCATGGAAAAAGTGGTCGGGCAATGGATGGATATGTATCCTGGGGGCCAGAAGAAGCCAAGGATATCATTGCTGCTGTGGACTATATCCATAGCCATCCTAAATATAAAGATGCAAGGATCGGATTGTTCAGTATTTGTATGGGACAAGGAGCCTCTGTTGCAGCATATGGTAGGGAAGATGGGCTAAAGAACTACAGCAATATCACTTGTATGATCTCGATCCAACCGATGGATTTTCCTACTTTCATGAATAAATTGAAACTACCAGGTTTTGTGAAGAATAGTGCAGAGCGATACATAGAGAAACATGTGGATTTTGATTACAGGACGAATTCCTGGCGTCCCTTTGTGAAGGATGTGACCGTACCAACATTGGTCATACAGAACAAGAACGATGGATTTTTGGATAAAGGATTTGTGAAAGATGTTTACAAGGACCTACGAGTAGAGAAGAAGATGATGTGGATCGAACTACCGGTCTTGAAGAACCAGTCGTTCAATCGTATGGCTGCTTACGACTGGATCGGAACCAATCCAAAACCCATTCTTGGTTGGTTCGATAAATATATGAGTTGATAGATTGGAAGTATTGGTCCTACTGTTACTGATCCCCCTTGTTATGATCATACTCTTCTTATGCTTCCATCTATTCATCAAGAAGACCTTTCATACAGAGATCTTCATAGCCGCAAAACCGGAACAAGTATGGAGAGTCTTACTGGATGGATCTAGATTTCAGGAATGGAATACGGTACTTGTTCCGATAGAAGGAAAGATAGAGCAAGGAAATAAACTGAAATACGAAATGACGGACCAGAACAACAACAAGAGTATCATTTCAATAAAGGTTAAAAAAGCAATAGAGAATAAAGAATTGAACCAAGTTGGAGGTATGCCAAGTATTCTCACCTTCGATCACAAGTACATATTAAGGCCCGAAAAGAATGGTACAAAGCTCATTCAACATGAGGTCGATAGGGGAATAGGAATGCTTTTTTGGGATTCAAGTTGGATCGAACCCGCTTATCGAAGAACAAGTGAAAATCTAAAGAAGATCGTCGAAGAAGGAAAAGTACAATGATCATCTATTTTACAGGAACCGGAAACTCCCTGACCACCGCTAGGATCTTAGCAGGATCGCTAGACGATGAAGCTTTTCACATCAACGAAGCGGTCGATATGGACCCAAGTCAAGAGAAGATCATCGGTCTAGTCTATCCCTGCTACTACAATGACATGCCAAATGCGGTAAAGGACTTTGTGAAGAAATTCAAGTTCAACAAGACCACTTACATTTTTGGTATACTTACCCATGGTGGCGATCCTGGCAATTCCATTCATACATTCCAGGCTCTACTGGCGGAAAAAGGACTTGACCTCTCATATGGTAACGACATCCTAATGCCGGTGAACAGCAGGATAATGTACGGAAGGGTTACTACGGATATCCAAATAAGGGTCAAGAATCAGAAGAAGATCGTTAAGAGGTTCACCTCAGATGTTTCTTCTCGAAGGAAAAATTCAACTGGGTTCAAGAAGAAGATGGTCCCGGCCATTATGTCAAACCTATCAAATTCTTCCCTTGGAAAGAGGTTAGTGATGAAGAAGGTCGATTCCGATAGGTGTATACAATGCGGGACATGTGTCAAAGTATGTTCTCTCAAAAATATCAAGATAAAAAAAGATAAAGTCCTTATCGGAAAGAGCTGTACAGATTGCTTGGCCTGTATGCATTGGTGCCCAAAGGCCGCCATCGGATTCGGACGAAGGAACGTAAAAAGGGAACAACAATACCACCATCCGAATGTAAAACTAAAAGATATCATCCTACAAGAACAACAATAGAAGTGCGACCATGAACAACAAAGAAAAGATACTGGAAACCGCTATCAAGCTGTTCGTCAAGCAGGGATTTGAGAACACCCCTACCGCTCAGATCACCAAAGAATCAGGTGTAGCCTCGGGAACACTGTTCTATCATTACAAAACAAAAGAAGCCCTTATGAACGCGGCCTATATGCATATCAAAAATGATATGGTAGAAGATATGAACTCTTATTACAAAGAAGAGGATGATTTCAAAACCAAGCTGAAGAAATTCTGGATCGGCTATACCAAGTGGTCCTTGAAGCATATGGACTACAACCTCTTCTTTACAATCTTTCTGAACTCTAAATACATATCAAAAGAGAGCCAATTGGCAACTGCAGCTATGCTGAAGAGATATAAGGATGCATATGAAGTGGAAATGAAAGATGGTACTCTGAAGGATTATTCTTATGAATTGTTCGGTAATATTCTTTTTACTCTGCATCAGGTTTTTATTAAAGAGTTCTCAAAACGAAAGAGCGTTAGCGATCAAGATCTGGAAGACAGCTTCGAAGTTCTCTGGGGCGCTGTGAAGAGATAGGCCCAAAACATCAGGTTTCGACCAAAAACGGAATTGGTTTGCTATCCAATGCTGTCTCTTTCTATCAATGGTCAAATCCAGCTTGTGGATAAATGATATAAAGGGGTTGTTCCTTAACCCGACATTCCCAGCGCCGACGTAGCTCAGTTGGTGGAGCGGGTGACTGTTAATCATCAGGCCGCAGGTTCAAATCCTGTCGTCGGCGCCTTTTTCCCCTCCGCATTTTTTGGAGATCCGCATCATTAACCACGGACAATTTCCTACGGAAATTACCGCGCACGCAGCATCGTGTTGGCATTTGCTGACAACTGCGATACTGCTGGCTTAAGAAATTGCTGCGCTAGCAATTTCTTAACCCCGCAATTTTCTCGTGGGGCTGTAGCTTAGCCCGGTGGAGCGTCTGGCTCATATGGGTAAGATCTGATCCTGGGAAACCAGATGGTCGTCGGTTCAAATCCGGCCAGCCCCATTTCTTCTCATCTATTTGCTATCGACCGAAATGGTGCTGGCCTCACCAATGATTTCACGTCGATGGAGTTTGAGTAAAGCGTTTCTTAATGATGCATATTCTTTACTCAAGAATCCGGCCAGCCCCACTCTTTCATTTCAACTTAAGATTTTATCAAGAAAAATCATAATTGAAATGCAAGTAGAATCTTTGATTCATGTTATTTTGGATTCCTAGATTCCGCATTTTTGTAATACGGCACAGTTGTAATCTGTTATTTATTCATCTTAACTAAAAAGTTGAATTGTTGTTTTCTATTGCTCCTCCAATCAACAAGAACAGTATGCGAGTAGAAGTGTCGATTGGCTGAATGGCATCCCAATGTTCTACCAATTTACCATTTTTTAGTCGGAATGTATCAGTAATGATGAATCCTTTTTTCTCATTGCCTCTGTGCTTTGCTTTCAAGGTAGAATGACTATGCAATATAACAAAATCTCCATCAGCATAAACCCTTTTCACATCAAAAGAATATTCCGGAAACCTTTTGGTAAGGTTTTTTACATAGCCAACAAGTCCCGAAATCTCATTAGGGATAGCCCTGTTATGTTGTGTATATGAACCACCTCCATACTTTTTTAGGGTATACTTAAAATCGTGTTCGTTCATTAAATGTTGAAAAAAGTCTATGACAACTTTCACATTCTCGGTTTCTTGTTTTGTCCAATGCTTTTGCGCGTATTTATCGAAAATGATTTGAGGTGTTTTTTTCTTTGATTCATTCATTTTTCATCACTGAATAAGACTAGTGGGAATAGTATTTATTTTTTTTTACGAATCAAAAAGTTATATTCCCACAAAATGAACTCCCCCTATTGCTTCTTTTTTTAAGAATGGGACTATAAAAATAAATAGATATAATAATACATATGCGAAGTGTTAAATTTATTTTCTTAAAATTACCTGGAACTTCTCTTCAGAATCCGGCCAGCCCCACCCGACTTTCAACATTGGCTAGCGGAGAGTGGGGATGGACGGATTTGCCCGCTGAACCGCTTAGACCATCAATATCCAAGGTTCGGCTGGGCCTTGGATGTTTAGGTCAATGTGTGAGCCTACCTAACATCCAAGTCCGTCGTGAACCACATAGTGGTTTGCGACTGGACCAGCACTTTCCGAGGCTGTTGCAATTGATATTTAGGAAAGTGACTGATATTCTCATACCAGCTCTTGATCCATATCAATCAAGTCAAAATTTTAATACTAATCTAGAATTTGACATCATCATATGAGCAAGAAAGACCTATATGTCAATGGACAGAAAAAATCCGAACAGGTCGGAGATATTCTGACCTATTACTACAAGGATGGCACGGTCAGAGCAAAGGGACCTTTCACAGAAGGTAAAATGGAGGGGGAATGGATATTCTATCGTAATAGTGGACAATTATGGCAGGTGGGGAATTTCAAAAATAATCAGAAGCATGGCCGCTTTCAGCGGTATGATAAGAATGACGAATTAGAGTATGATGAAACCTTTGAAAATGGGAAATTAGTAAAGAAAGAATGAGGAGACCCAAAGTTCCTTCATCCACGATCCCAGCCAACCCATTCTTTTGCATAATCTGTTCTCAGAACCACTACTTTCATTAGTTATCGCTGTTATTGCATTCTAATGGATATCGGCAAAACACTTTATGTTCATCAACGAGAGAAGTGGCGAGCCTGGTTACAGAAGAACTTTGAAACTGAAAAGGAGATATGGTTGATATCTCCCAACAAAGCTTCCGGCAGACCCAGATTATTATACAATGATGCGGTAGAAGAGGCATTGTGTTTTGGATGGATCGACAGTATCATAAAGAAATATGATGAGGGATCCAGCGCTCAAAGGTACAGTCCCAGAAATCCCAAGAGCGGATATTCACAGCAGAACAAAGAGAGGATCAAGTGGCTACTAGAGAACGATCTGGTCCATCCTAACATAATAGATTCTATCAAACATATCCCAGAAGAAGAATTTGATTTCCCCAATGACGTCATTACAGAGATAATGAAGGATGAATTGGCTTGGAAGAACTATCAGGATTTTTCACCTTCATATCAAAGGATTCGTATAGCCTATATTGAAGTAGCCAGACCCCGGCCAGAGGAATTCAACAAACGCATGCAAAACTTCATAAAGAAAACAAGGGAAAACAAGCAGATAGGTTACGGTGGGATCGAGAAATATTTTTGATATTATTGGTGATCTTTTTGAAGATAGACATATGGTCAGACTCCGGCCAGCTCCACACATCTTCTACCATCATGTACCATCGATCCTTCTTTCCATAAATTGATAAACAAGTTCATATATGGGCGACAACGAACCAGGGTTGGTCCATATGACTCATCATGACGATCCTATCTACGCAGTCTCCATCGGCGGCTCCATCCTTGTCCCAGGCGACGACGACCTCAGCTACATCCAGGCCCTTACAGAGGTCCTCAAGAAGGTAGCCCAGACCAAGAGGCTCATCATCGTCGTCGGTGGTGGAAAGCTTGCAAGGAACTACCAGTCCATGGCACGAGGACTTGGAGCTGGGAACACCTTCCTGGACGAGATCGGCATCGCAGCAACAAGGCTCAATGCCAAGCTCCTGATGTCAGGACTCGGCCACCTCTGTCACCCCATAGTTGTAGAGACACTGGACGAGGCTGCAGAGGCCATACGGGACTCTAGGATAATCGTCGCAGGTGGGACACACCCAGGACATACTACCGATGCGGTCACAGCCATGATGGCAGAGAAGCTCCGTGCGGATGTTTTCATCAACGCAACATCGGTGGATGGCGTCTACACGTCCGACCCAAACAAGGACCCCGAGGCCAAGCGTATAGAGACAATATCCTACGCAAAGCTCCTAGAGATCGTTGCACCTTATGCTGGAAAGCCAGGTGCGAACGTGGTCATGGACCCATTGGCGGTCAAGGTTCTGGCACGCTCCAAGATGACATCCTACGTCGTCAAAGGTAGGGACCTGGACAACCTCAAGCTCGCACTCGAGGGCTCCACGGACGTTCATGGGACCGTCATTAACCCAGACTAGTGAGGTGAACCCATGGGTAAGAAGAAGTTAGAGGAAACGGTCAAGCTTCCACAGCACAAGCACTGCCCAGAATGCGCAAAGGCCATCCTGGACCAGGACTACTGTTCTGAAAAATGCAAGGACCTGTTCGAGAAGAGGTTGTTCAAAAAGAAGCTCCTCATCTATCTACAGGTCGGAGCAGCAGCCTTCCTCATCCTGCTCATGCTTTTCATCTATTCTGGTCAACTCCCATTCTAGGAGGCTCCAAATGCTTGCCTGCGTGGGTGGAACGTTCTCCGAGGTCCACACTGGACATCTGGCACTACTGAAAAAGAGCCTGGAGGTCGCAGGTGATGGTGGGGCCCTCATCATAGGACTGACCACCAATGACAAGGCCACGACGGATAGGCCTAACACGACCATCAAACCCTACTTACTACGCAAGGCCATGGTCACAGCGACCCTCGACCAGCTTATGGCCGAGCTCAGTATCAAGGTCACATGCTCCTTCGTCCCACTTTCCGATTACGGCGGGTCTGCTTCGAGGTCACCAACCCTGGAAGCAATCATCGTCTCGTCCGAGACCAGGTCAGTGGCAGATAAGATCAACTGGGAAAGGAAGGATCGTTACTGGAACGAGCTCGAGATCTTCGAGGTCCCCATGGTCACTGATGATGCTGGAGAGATAGTATCCAGCAGCAGGATCCGGTCAGGTGAGGTCTCCACGGATGGCAAGGCCATACACGATGAGAAAGAAACATCAGACCATCAAACAGCATACGACATCCAGATCATCGCTGGAACCATGAACCAGGCCAAGATCGCCGGTATCCAGGCAGGCGCTGAAAGCTACCTCGATGGATTTTTTGTAAGCACCACGCGAACGGACCTTGAGATCAGTGGGCCGGTCCCAATAGGCGACCAGGTCAACGAGATGGCCCTGAAAAGAGCAACGCTCGTGCAGGAGACCCATAAAGATGAACCAGGACCACTCTACCTTTATGTCGGTGTAGAAGCTGGCCTCATCAAAGCGGAGGACAAGTGGTCCCTGGTCCATGATTGCGTTGTTATGGATGGGAAAGACAACATCGGCTCGGCCAGGTCTTCCGAACTTGTCCTGCCACCATCTCTATCTTACCTTCTCGATAAAGATGACAAAGCCGTGGCCGGCATCGAGCTGGAGGACATCGTCCACGAGATCTACGGCATCAGTGAGATCGGAAGGAACGAGGGTCTTGTAGGACTTCTCACAGGTGGCGCCATTACCAGAAAGGATATCGTCAAGGACGTCCTCATCCTCGCTTGCACCTACTGGTACGAGAATGGTGGATGGAGAACGATGAACGACCATTGGACCAGGAAAGATTAGGAGGAAAGGAATGCATATCATCTCCCTGGTCAGCATCATCATTATCTTCACTTCCATCCCACTGATGTTGATCCTGGCCCAGTTCAGGAAGATACCTGTATCCATGACGTTGGCCGTCCTTAACATCCTGCTTTTCGGTCTACATCTCATATTCTTCTCATCAGAGCTCATCAACGAGGACATCATGAGATTGTTCTGGGCATCCAGCTCGCCTTCCGAGAACTACCTCCAGATATGGGATGACCTCGGGTTCACACCATACTACTTCACTCCATCTGGGTTCGATTCTTTGAAGCTTCAATCGATCATCACATCAGCCTACACCCATTCAGGCATCGGTCATGTCCTGTCGAACATGCTGATGCTCATCTTCCTGGGTATCCCTCTGGAAGAGAAGATCGGATGGAAGAAGTTCTCTCTAATCTATGGCAGCGCCCACATCGGCGCTATGCTCATCGTATTCGGAGCAGCGCTCATGGTGAACCTGGGGGGTGGCCTGGGCATCATCGGTGAGTTCCTGGGTCAGGGACTTCACACCACAGGAATCGGAGCATCAGCAGCGATATTTGGTATATTGGGTGCGTACCTCATCCTCTATCCGAATGACAAGGTGATGTTCCCACTGCTCATCATCAGACGCTGGCCTATCAAGATCATCTTCCTGGTCTATGCTGGATTCGAGACAGCTGCTGTTGTATTAGGAGCTAATGATGGTATCGGCCATCTGGCCCATCTTGGTGGTCTCCTTGCTGGAATGGTCGCAGCGAAGGTCATATCCAATGCCTTCGAGCAGCATGAGAAGATGAAGAAGGAAGAGACCTTTGATGCATCTGGATTGAAGGTCCTAGCAAAGGACATCTCCACCAAAGAGGCCTACAACAGATTGGAGAACGAGGACGATCCCGAGGTTCGTCGTGCATGGATAGAGGAGCTCGCCAAGAGAGGGAAGTGTCCGAAATGCGGTTCGAAGCTAAAAGCCAGTAAGGACAAGATCTCCTGCACGAACTGTAAATGGACCTCCAATAAATGACCATTATTGCGTCCGTTACAATAATTCTCGATCAAGCCCATATATGAACTATGGATAATCCTGTATTGTTCATGAGACCGCAATATTTATATTTCTCACGAAAGGATAGCAAAAGCGGTCGGCCCTAGAACTGCTATGTCGGGCAGTAGAATCCATCGTTCGATCGAGATAGCCAGAGTCCTCGAGATTGACATTTGAGAAAGATATATATACAGTCACTCCCTTCTGGCATATCTGCAGTGACCTAGGGCATTCGACAACCGTTCACGAAGTGTGAACTATGGTATGTCAGCGCACGAGGTGAAACATATGCCAAAGCCCTCCTCAATTGGTATAATATTTTTGTTAGTCAGCGTTGCATTCTTTGCCGTCTTGGGAGCCACAATGGCGACCGACACAGTGGAAGAAGCAGCGGTCCAGTCGGCAGAGCCAACCAATGATGTAGTTATCACTGCCGAGGATGAATATGTGGATGATACACTGGTGGTAGACGAGTCTACCATCATCATTTCCGAAGATCCGTTCGAGGACGACCCAACGGTCCCTAAGCGGGCCAGTTCTCGGGACATGCCCCATCGGGCAGCAGAGGTCCCAGACCAGTCTTCTTTTATCATTGCACGCGGCGTCCCCGGCACACGTGGTGTCATGAACACCACCACCCTTATGACCATCACCGACATCCCCTCCAAGACACATTACATGGAGACGTTCGACGTTGGTGGTCAGCTCTACGAGGATAACAACTCCGATGGTAACCCGAACTCTGGAGACCTTCCTATCCCAATGGCAATGATGCATTACTATTGGGACCCAGGTTCCCCGTTCTATCAGGAAGATTACTTCATTACCCAGCATGATCCTGGAGATGCAGATCCTAACCAGAACAGCTCTGCTGGAGAGTGGAACTTCTCCATCACCGTCGACGAGACAAGGATCGGCGAGTGCGAGCTGGAGGTCGAGTTCAAAGGTCAGTGGACCGAGAACGGTTCATACTACTGGGAGCTCAACGATAGCGAACCACTACGGGCGCTAACGATACTTACGAACCAAATTTACAATTACGACGACGACGGCGATGGCCCGAAGGATGAGGAGAACTTCAATGGCCAGGACGACGACGGCGATACCAGGATCGATGAGGACACACAGGCGTTCATCGCAAGGTACGGATGTACCCAAAAGATGTTCATTGACCTGTGGCACGAGACCGCTATCACCTCGGCGGTGGACAAATCGATCGTTCCAATAGGAGATACTATAACGGTATCGGGTACGATAGCAGATGATTCTGTTGTTGACCCAGATACCCAGGAACCACTGATGTCCATGGGATACAAGACCGTTAGGGTCTTCTTCGGTGGCCAGTACGTCGGTGAAACCATCGCGACCCAGAAGCCTGGTGAGATGGTCAGCAGGTTCTCCTTCACCTATCAGATACCAATGGGAACAAAGGCCGGAAGACATGCGGTCGAGGTTTCCTTCGACCCTTCATACAATGTGACCCTGAACAACTTCTATGAGCCTGTGAACATCACCAGGTATGTGAAGGTCCAGCGGTTCTCCGACGTCGTCTTCGACGATATCGGCACCGATGCATGGGTCTACCATGGTAAGAGGATCCAGATAAACGGGTCCATCATCGACAAATACAAGTATTCACTCGAGAAGACCAAGGTCGGTCCGAACCTGATCGTGGACAGTGAGAGCTTCCACGCCAGGTACAAGTATTACGTCCACTGGGGCCGCCCGACAGACTCTTTCTACAAGAGGTATGGTCCTTTCTTCGTCAACAACACCAACGGCTCCTTCAGCATCAACGTTGACATCTCCGCATCAAGCATACAGACCCTTGGTCCTGTCAATGTTTCGTGCGAGTTCTTCATAACAGAGGCCTACTGGCAGATAGGTGGTACTACTGTTCTAGACCAAGGTAAGCTGTTCTATTACAGGCCGTCAACGAACTACACCACGTACGTGGTGCGAGCACACACGGAGCTAGAGCTATACTTAGATCAAGATAATAACGGGGTCTATAATGAACCGGACGAGTTCATAACTAGAGTTCCGTATGTTGATAATGAGGGGAAGACCCATTATTACAACATAGCTAGGATAAGAGGTCTGCTCAAGGATGTTGAGGCATCCTCACCGAACAACCCAGTCCCTGTTACGAACCACGATATCGTGTTCTACTGGGGCTATGGCGAGGTCTCTGTCCGTGAGTTCATCACGACCACTGACACCCAGGGTCGGTTCTCCATAGATGTTCCGATCCAGATGGACCAGGCATTAGGCCCTGTGACCATCCTAGCAAAATATACGAATCCAAACCCCGCAGAGCAGTACTATGACTCCTGCTCGTTCTTCGACAACGACGGCGAGCCGTTCAGCGTCGTGGCCATGACACATCTGCACGTGCAGACGCCTGTCATATCCACCTTCAAGGGTGAGACTGTCTACATCAAGGGCAGCCTCATCGACGACATGAACAGCTTCGTCAAGAACAGAACCGTCAAGATCTACTGGCTCTCACGCAGTGGTGAGTCACTGGGAGAACCTATCGGAACCATCAACACTGACTCCATGGGAAGGTTCACCTTCACAGACTACGAGGTTCCGATCACCCAGCCAGTGGGTGCAGCATACGTCGTTGCCAAGTTCGACGGCTCCCCACAGTGGCCAGATGGACCTGCTGGAAAGAAGTACAGTCCGAAGGATGCGTATGCGAATGCAAACTCGCCGGAGGTAATGTACAATATCTCAGCGTACACTACTCTACAATTGGATCCGCTAGCGGGAACCTTGGTGCGTAACCAGGAGTTCTCGGTAACTGGAGCATTGTACGAGATGTACAAGGGTGAGAGGACCACAGAGGCGGTCAAGAAGGTCGACATCGATGTCTTCCTTGAGAACGCCGGAGAGACCTACAGGATAGGCACCACCACCACATCCGGTGATGGGACAACCGATGGTCACTTCATCTTCTCTGGTAAGGTCCCCAAGAGCCTCTATATCGGCCAGGTGACCGTTAGGGTGCAGTTCAATGGCACCAGCAGATATGCGCAGTCACAGAACGCCACATCCACACAGCTGTGGGCCAACACATACATCCGTGTGCTGTTGAAGCCACCAGCAGATGAGGACAATAGGCTGATCATCGAAGAGGAGACCATCACCGCTGAATCCGAACTAATATTCAACATGAAGGTGTTCGAGAGGGATACCCCAGATGACGAAGAGCCGAGACCGGTGCAGTTCGGTGTCGTATGGCTCAACATATCATCTGCAGCTGGACATCAGGCCTTCCATAACAACTCGATAGCATATACTAACGAGTTCGGCAGGGTCATGTTCAACTTCTCGAGGCCTATGAGGGATTCAGACTTCGGTCTGAAGCTGCCAGCTGATAAGGAGACCGAACTTATCATCAACCTGACATACATTGGCGGCCCGAACCTGAAGTCCAGCTACCAGACCTACAAGGCTGTCTACAAGCCTACGCCTCCGCCACCACCAACACCGTTGATGGAGAGGGATATCGCAGGTCTGCTCCTGTGGCACTGGATCCTCATAATCCTTGCGCTCATCATCATCAGCGCAATAATCATCTTCTTCGCCTATCGATACTATCGCAAGCGCGCAAGGATCAGAGGCATGAAGAAGATCATCAAGAGGGCAGCCGACCAGCTCGTTGCAGGAAACGAGTATACTGCTGTCATCTTCAAATCGTACCAGAAATTGGGTGCGCATTTGCGTAAATACGGTTATCTACGGCGTGACTCAGAGACCTTCAGAGAGTTCGAGGACGCTATCCGCGTAGCGTTGCCTATCGATCACGACTCGATGGACAACTTCCTTGAGCTACTTGAAGAGGCTCGTTACAGCCAGCACAAGATCGGAGAAGAGCAGAGGAACGCTGCTATCTCCAACTTGCGCAACATCGAGAAATCTCTGGAGAAGATCATCCTCGACGAGGAGGCTGCCATGAGAGCACTGGAGTCCCTCGAGACAGAGGATTATTCCGAGACAGAGATCGTTGTCGGTGCGGGCGAGACCCCCAAGGGTGGAGCTCCACCGGCACCACCAGCTGGAGGGGCACCCCCACCAGCTGGACCTCCGGGTCCTGATGGACCAAAGTAATAGAACCAATGCAGTGAACAGGGTGTGTGGGAATGATCAAACGCGCTTTCGGAATCGTACTGATAGGGCTGATAGTCGCAGGATTCATAATCTATCCTGTGGTACTCATGATCGGAGAGCAGCCAGAGGCCCGGCAGTCACCTTACAGTGATAATTACAACGATCTTAGCCGCCTTCATAAGGACATCGGCAAGTATTCCAGTGGTAACAATACCAAATGGGATATGACGACCCGTTGTATCGTAAGTTCGCCGACCATTTTGGGGAACTCTCCATCGATAGACCATAAGAACACTTTGTACCTGGGTATTGGTATAGAACGAGAATATACACAGGCTGAGATCCAGGCCATCCAGGACTTCGTCGCTCAAGGCGGTCACGCCATCATAGCTGACGACCATGGGTATGCAAATTCTTTGGCGAGCGAGTTCAATGTCCTATACTATAAAGGTAAACTTATGGACGAGGACTACGACAAGAACGCCAACTTCACAAGGGTCACAGCACACCTCGGTGTCGACGAGTATGACCGTGATGGTAGGTTGCGTCCAGATGGTATCTGGGACAACGACCGTGATGGTGATGGAAAGGTCGATGAGGACCCTGTGGACAACCTCGATAACGATGAGGACAACGGCAGGTTCGAGTCGGACTTCAAAGATAATGATAACGACGGTGTGATGGACCAGCCGAAGGAAGGTTTCGACGAGGACATGAGGGACGATGATGGTGATGGCAGGGTGGACGAGGAGGTCCTCGACGGAATGGACAACGACGGCGACGGTGTCGTCGATGAGGATATCATGAAGTATCATCTCATCTACAATGACGGCACAGGCCTCGAGTCCAATGGCGGTCGTGTCATCGCTTATGCGTCTGACAAGAGCTTCGTCGACATGAACAACGATGGTACCATCTCCATCCCTGACGATGAGTCGCTCAAGAGCGGAGAGCTGGCAGACGTTATCAGCTCACCGGGTCACGAGGTCCAGCTCATAGTTGAGATCGTTGTTTCCCCATCAGGGAACAAGATCGACCTCACCCAGTGCGTTCCTGGCTTCGAGAACGAGGGCCAGGTCGTCAAGGTCAAGGACTCTGGTGGAAACACATACAGCGCCGATAAGATCCATAATTTCGGATCTATCGTGTTCTGCTCTGACCCGTCCATGTTCACCAACGACCTTTATCAGCTCGACCACATCCAGTATGATGTCTTCTACCCGCTCAAGCCTTTCGGCAATGGGTGGGATGACGACAATGACGGAATGATCGATGAGGACCGAGAGGTAGCGTTCGGTCACGACAAGGACAGTCAGGATAACATAATCAAGCCTGACAACAACCTCCTCGACCTCACAGGCGACGGCAGTGCAGAAGAAGTCTACAGGAGCAACATCTCCTATCTGCGCAGCAAGAACCTCGATCATCTCAAGGACTATGCGCATTATGATTATCATAATGCTATCTTCATTAAGTCCTTGATCTACTATCTCATCGGAGACGATGGCCTCATCATCTTCGACGAGAGCAGGCATTACCAGGATCAGGAGTTCTTCGTTCCTGTGTATCGTGGTCTGTCGTTCCTGACGACGATCACATCAGATTACTGGTATGCTTTTACCCTCACGTTCTCTACCTTGGTCATTCTCCTCCTGGCCGTTATTTCGGTCAAGGAGAAGGAGAGTTGGATACACAAGTTCAACCTCTCCATTCTACATGGTAGGGATACCGTGCCCACCTCTGGTAGTTTGCAGACCATTAGGCTGCGAAGGGCTATACTAGAGCGGGTTCGGATAATGAAAGGCCTATCTCCAGAGGAGTTCAATCAGGTGAGTGTGAATGCTATAGTATCTTCTGTACGGGATCCTCAATTGAAAGATCTCATACAGAACGAAGGCAAAACATTGACCCCGGACGAGGTGAAATCCGTAGCTGAGAAGATCAGGAAATATGGGAAGTAGCCAGCTCTGTGGATATATCAGGTTTAAATAGAACAAAGTGTAATAGGGACAAAACAAAGGTGATGAGAAATGGCAAGTGGAAATGCGCCGGGGCCAGCAGGACCCCCAGGACAAGGACCGAAGCAGTTGCCACCAGCACAGGGAGTTGGAGGACCACCTCCAGCAGGCCCGCCAGGAGGAGCACCTCCAGCAGGCGGTCCCCCACCAGGGGGCGCCCCAGGAGGTAAAGCTGCTGGCGCCAACATCGCGGCTATCCGTGGTGTGGCAGCTATGGCAAATGCCCTGATGGATGAGGTTTCCAAAGCGATCATCGGTAAGAGAGGCGTGCTCGAGCACGTTCTGATCTCGATTCTAGCCGACGGTCATATCCTCTTCGAGGATTTCCCGGGAACAGCGAAGTCGTTGATGGTTATGACATTCGCAGGAGCACTTGGATGCAAATATAGACGTATCCAGTTCACTCCTGACCTTCTGCCGTCAGATATTACAGGGACGTATATCTACGACGAGAAGGACAACGAGTTCAAGTTCCGACCGGGACCGATCTTTGCGAACATCATCCTAGCAGATGAGATCAATCGAGCTCCGCCAAAGACGCAGGCAGCTATGCTTGAGGCTATGCAGGAGCGACAGGTGTCCATTGAAGGTGTGACGCACAAACTACCGAAACCCTTCCTTGTGATGGCGACCCAGAACCCAATTGAACAGGAAGGAACATATCCTCTCCCAGAGGCTCAGGTCGACCGTTTCATGCAGAAGATGTCCATGGGATATCCATCCCGAGCAGATGAGAGAGAGATCCTCATCAGAAGGATGGGTAGAGGAAAGGACGACGTAGATATCAACGTCATTACTTCTCCAGAAAAGATCATTGCGATGCAGCAGACCATCGAGAGGGTTCACATGGACCCCGCTCTGCTGACTTACATCGTCGAGATCGTGACAAGGACCAGGGAAGACCCAAGGGTGGTCGTCGGATCATCCCCTCGTGGTTCACTGGCTTTGTTCAAGCTCTCTAGGGCTCACGCCGTTCTTCAGGGTAGGGACTTCATTACTCCTGACGATGTAAAGGCGATCGCCCAGGCCGGTTTGGCTCACAGGATCATCCTGAAGCCAGAACCAAGGATCCGTGGTGTCCTTCCACAGGACGTCCTCAACAAGATCCTTGCAGAAGTGCCTGTGCCTGCTGTGTAAGATAGATGAATTGACCGAACAGAAAAGACGAAAAAGGTGTACGTATGTGGACTAAGAAAGCGGTATTGATGATCTCTTTAGGGGTCGTCTGCCTGTTGCTAGGACTGATATTCAGGAACATCCTGTTGATGGCCCTAAGCATATCCATATTTGTGTATACTGTCGTCGGTCTGTTCTCATCAAAGGTCAAGAACATTCGTCCAGAACGTCAGCTCTCACATGAGAAGATATTCGAGGACGGTGTTGTGAAGGTCGAATTGAGGCTCCTCAACGAAGGAGGCAGAACTGGCTTCTTGGAGGTCAGGGACAGTCTTCCCACACAGCTTCAATTGAAGAGTGGTAGTAACTATACCTACCTTAACTTGAACCCGAAAGGTGTGACAAAGTTGAGGTACAGTGTGAAGGCACCCATCAAGGGTGTGTTCCACATGGGTCCAGTTACCCTCCGCTCCCATGATACCTTCAATCTATATTTCAGCGAGCTCAAGATGAAATATGAGAGCCTTCTCACGGTCTTCCCGCAGACCCGGGACGTCAAGGAGCTTTATATCCGTTCGAAGCAGCCCAAGATGTATCCTGGCGAGATGCGTGTTAAGATGCCCGGACCGGGTGCAGAGTTCTTCTCCATCAGGGATTACATGCCTGGTGACCCGTTCAAGGACATCAACTGGAAGGCGTACGCGTCTACCGGTAAGCTTCTCGTCAACGAGCACGAGAGAGAGAGCGTTTCAGACGTTACCATCGTGTTCGACTCAAGGGCCACTTCCAACTATGGAATGGACTCCGACAACCCGAACCTGTATGGAGCAAGGGCAGCAGCGACCCTGGCCAACTTCTTCCTCAAGAGGCGTGACTCTGTTCAGCTGGTCATATACAGCGACAAGGTCACGACCGTCAAGAAGGGAAGTGGACAGAAGCAGCTGTATGAGCTTCTCACAGGACTTGCGGGAACCGATCCAAAGGGTGATATTCCGCTCAGCGGCATCGTAGATGTTGCTCTGCCATATATGCCCCGAAGATCGCCTATCGTGGTCATCTCGTCCCTTGATGAGGACGAGTCCCTGCGAAAGGCCGTGAGTACTATGATGGTCTTGGAGTTCGACGTGACAGTATTGTCACCGAACTCGGTCGACTTCGAAATAATGGCCCGCAAGAAGCAGAAGAAGAAGAAGGATGCGATGGTCGATCCTATCGCGTTCGAAGTTCTGCGTCTGGAAAGGGAGATCCTTCTGCAGGAGCTCAGGTCGTATGGTGTCCGTATCATCGACTGGAAGCCGGAAACACCATTGACGGCTATCCTGCTGGAGGCGAGGAACACATAGGAGGTATCCTAGTATGGTAGATGAGATAGAAGATAATGAAGAGGAGCAGACAGCACCTCGCCGTGTATCCATCGGCGGTGATGTCATCCTCATACGTATCATCGCTCTAGTCTATGGGATGCTTGCTTTCATCTCGTTCCTGGTGCTCATTGTTGACTTAGGCAACATTGGGTTCGAGATAGTCCAGCTCATAGGTATCGGTGTATTGTTCACTGGTGTCTGTGTAGGGATCATATCCGTATGGTTCACTACAGTGGACTTCGAGAACGAGAAGCTTCCGTCCCCATCCAGTATCATGATAATGATCTCGGTCGCCTTGAGCACCGCGGGAATTATCATGGGCATGTGGGGTGACGGACGGTTCATGGACACTGGTGAGATGAACTGGCTACGCCTGATATTCGTAGGCATTGTCGGTATCTTCTTCCTGGCGTTCATAGAGGTCAGTCATTCCTCGAAACATTTCACGTCGATCGCGAAGTATGCGGCAGAACACAGCCTGGCCGAGTTCTCGGTCAGACCTGTGATAACCAACTATCTGATGATGAGCAGCTTGAAGTTCCTTCTCATCACCCTGATATCGGTCGCAGTGCTGTTATCCGACAGGCTGCTCAAGTATATAGTTGGCATAATCAACCCGCAGTTCGCAGAGTCCATCATGCTCAACTCGGTCTACAGCCTGGCCATCATGATCTGGATATTCGCATATCCTCTGGTGGTCATACTCCTCCTCCTTTCCGGCCGCGCGAAGGCCAGGGAGGTCGAGGTCATGGCTGCAGAGCACGAGGGCGAGTTTGCTGAGATGTCGACCTGAACAGGACACGGCGATAAAGAGGGCGGAACCCCCGCCCTCTGAAATTTTTATTTCTTGAAGAAAAACATGCAACATCAGCGTACGCTTCCTTCAAGGCGCAAGCCCCACATTGGACAAAGGAACCAAGCTTTTCTTGACACTTTGTCCAATGCACAAGGTCCCAAGTTGGATACGACGATCGGGACCGGTAGTGTCAAAAACATTCCGATGCAGCTATGATCGACGGAGGAATGTTGTTGGTTAGCGACGGTAGGGTGCGGTAAGCGTCCAGGATATTCTGACTTGGATGTTTAGGACGATATATATGCCAACCTAACATCCAAGTTCGCACGCCATAATGTTATTCGACGAAATGGCGTGGCTGAATCGAGATGTTTCTGATGCAATATGCTCGACGAAAGAAACCTCTCGTTCGTTCCTTTGACGAAGGAAACTCCTGGGATGGTTACAATCTTCTAAGAAAAATCGTGGTAGCTGCCGGGTTCTCTACGAAAGCTCCGAAAGGAAGAAGAAAGGTTGGTTCGCTCCACAGATTTCTTCTAACTCATAGAGCGAACCAATTTCTATGTGTATTTCGGATCTTTGCTCCGTTCGCCCGGCATCACCACGATTCTTATATATTCCTAGTCTAATCCTTCCTTCATGTCCAAAGGAAAGCTGGGTGCACTTTTCATAACGTTTGCCCTGCTGCTACTGCTCATCCCAGCAGTGGCAATGACAGCATCAGCAGACGTTGACCCGATAACCACTGACAATTACACACTCTCTGCAGACAAGGAAGAGTACGACCTTGACGTCAACACAGACCTTCCAACACTTCGTGTTGTGATCACGGTCAAGAACACCGGTGATACCATCCTGTTCAACGTCACTGTCCAGTACAGCACTACCAAAGAGTCCATCATCACATTGAGCCCTGGAGCCACAGAGACCCTGACCTTCGACCTTGAGCTTCCGGACTTTGCATACAGGCAGAAGTCCTCCGGGAACAAGTTCACGTTCACAGGGACCGGTCACACGTTCCTAGGCCAAGCTTTGGAAAGAAAGGTCGATATAACCGTCAATATCAAGCAGTATTTCGGCATCGATGCAGGAAATGTAACGTTCTTTCCACAGAATCCAGATGCCGGAGACTTCGTAACCTTCACCTTTGACGTCACGAACAATGGTAATGGAGCAACATCCCTGCGTGTTTTCGTCATCGTTGATGACAAGCCATCGACCAATGCTACACTCTCCCTTAACGTCGGCGCCAATCCTGGCCAGAAGGTCACTTGGATCGCCGAGGGTGGGGACCACAAGATAAAACTGAGGTTCGTCGACGACGGAGCCCAGCAAAGCGGGCTGGTGGTCGAAGAGACCTCCGAACAGATGTCCATAAGCGTAAAGGAAGAAGCTGGCCAGGACATGACGATAATCATCGTCATTGTCGTGATAATCATCATCGCGGCCATCGGAGCTGGTGTGTTCTTCTACTTCAAGCAGGCTAAAAAGGGCAAGGAAGAGAAGTAGTGCCCAACGCTCTTTCGTATGTCCATGAAGCGGATAATCGGATATAGAAGTGGACGGA
>JANQNL010000180.1 GCA_028279585.1 Thermoplasmatota archaeon | reverse complement strand
ACCCTCATGCGAACTCTGGTACCAAGGTATATATGTCGCGTTATTGTTCTCTTCGCTGGTGGCATTATGACAGAGTGTTTGAACTGTGGTCATCCGTTGAAGTCGGCTCAGAAGTTCTGTATCGTTTGTGGAACACCTGCTGGAAAGGGCGATGGTGGATTGCTCGAACAGATGAACGGTGGAGGTGGCCGAAAGGGCCTTCCCCAGTCACAGAACGAGGAGCTCGATGGCATCACTTGTGCCAAGTGCCAGAGCCCTGCCGACCACTACTGCTATTTTTGTGAGGATGCTTTTTGTAGAGCTCACCTTCGACGACTGCAGCCTAACAGGATGCACCTTGACCAGATGCGGCTTGCCATACAGACAGGCAACTTCAATGAGGTAAACAGGGGATGGATGGGATCGCTTGTATATGCCTGCTCTCGCTGCTACTCAATGAACTATGAGAGGGAACTCGAGTACGGGCAGAAGGAAGAGATGGCATGCTTCGAGCGCTGCAACTGGTACGATCCTGATGTTGGAAGTCGCAGCCGTAGGCCAGGCTATTGATATCAGACCCTCGGGGCCATAGCGCTACCGTAGAGCAGCTGATTGGCTGCGATGTACCATACCACAGGTAATAGGGCGACCACTGGTGCTAAGAACCATCCCATCACAACAGCGAACAGAGCGACCGGAAGCCAGAAAGTGAAGATCTCGTGCATGGAGAAGACCTTGAGAAGGCTTTTCCTTCCCCCCTCCGGTCTATGGAACATGAACACGCCGAAGGTCCCTGCGATCAGGACCAGCATCAGGATGGTAAGGACGCCGATGATTATACCTGGCCATTCGAGGAATAGGACGACCACGACAAGGAGGATGGCTGCTCCTTTTAGTGCGATGGCATAGGCGGTGAACGGGATTGGAAGCTCCAGCTCGTCCTTGTTCCATTGAACCCCTGTGAAGACCGCGATGGTCTTTGCTCCGGACTTGCGGTCTGTTGTGGCGTCCTTCATTCCCCCTTCCACAGAGTTGTTGAAAGCTACCTGGCCGAACGCGAGGAGCGCCGCGACATGGACCTCCCAAGGTGGAGATAGGACGCCTTCTCCGATCCACTCGATCCAACGTATAGGGTTTATGGACTCGATACCTCCACCTTCCACGGTCATGGTCATTCCACCGTAGAGGCAGAACAGACCCGCCCAGGTTGCCAGTAGGAAGTCCGAGCCTACGATCCGCTTTCCCTTGACGTTGTACATCACGCCGAACGCTACGCTCACGAGGAAAATGATGGATGCCTGGATGTCGAACAGGCAGATGGTGAGGCCAAGGAAGATCATGAGCGCTCCAGTGACCATGATGAATGTCTTGGCTTCCTGGAGTTTGACGGCTCCTGAGACCAGTGGCTTGCCCTTGAGGTGTTTGGAGCGTCTGTCCAGGTCGTAGTCCACGTATTCGTTCAACGCGAACCCGAACAGGTGGATGAGGATCCCAAGGAAGGTCAGTAGAAGGAGGTGCAGCCATGGTCCTGCAGGTTGTGCGGAGGTTCCCTCGAAAAGGAATGTGACGAGGGAGTAGTCCGGGAGGCCCTTCCATCCGCCTGCGAGGATGCAGCCGATGGTCGCTGTGAGGCAGGTGACACCTGCTGTCTGGATGCGACCGAGGCGGAGAAGGTCTGCGGGCTTGGCCATGGGTGGGGATGGATGTTGGTGATATATAACTTACTCAAGATACAGAAGACCCCACCTCTCCACCACCCCACCCGCGCGCCTGCGCTGGCTCGCTCCACTCCCCAGCTCACCTGCTCGGCGCGAAGAAAGAGCGCTAACGCTGATCATGCAAAGAAAATAGAAGAGAACAGAGAAAGCAGAAGCTTAGTGCGCTTTAGCCCAGGTGTAACCCCTACGCGAGGCTGTCTTCTTGAATCCACAAGAAGCACAGAACCTCTTCCTTGCGTGGAACGCATGCTTGCCGCACCTGCGACAGATGATGTGCGTCTTCTTTGTGCGCTTTCCCAATGAGCTTGTTCCTTTGGTCATTGTTGCTCACCCCTATGGGGATATGTATATGACGTTGTCGCCCCGGACCACGGTGATCGCGTTCTTGCGAACCAGTTCACCATCGTGGAATTCCTCCGCCTCGTGGAGGACCAGGTTCATGTGTGGGTCGTATCCGTCGAGGACACCACGGAACTCCTTTGAGCCCCGAAGCTCCACGATTACCCTGCTCTTGATGCTCCTGTTGAGTACGTCCAGGGGTTTCATGGTATCAGACCCAGGATTGTCCCCAACAATAGAACCCATACTTAAATCTTTCTGGGAGCTGACTTACAGTCCGAGCATTGTGATAGCGGTCTTCTGACCGATATGCTTCTTCGCAAGCTCGAGGATCCTGTTCATGTCCTCGATGTTCCTTGCGTTCTTCTCGGCCTGTATGAAAGCCTCCTTGTACTTGGGCTCAACAAGCTGGATCATGTATTCTATCGCCACAGAGAGCTTGATCATTCGCTCGTTCCTGTAGACCTCTTCCTCGATATCTGCTAGTATTGCAGCTACTGAATTACCGTCCTGCGGGGCTTCCAAAGATACTCCTCCCTCGTTCTAGTGAATGTGGCACTGTTCTCCAGTTAGTGCCAGCCTTCCTGTTCTTCCTCGTCCTCCGACTCCTCCCTCTCCTCCACTCTAGGTGGTC
>JANQNL010000177.1 GCA_028279585.1 Thermoplasmatota archaeon | reverse complement strand
CTGCTCTAGTGGTTTTCACGGAAGACCAGAACAGGGAATGTTCTAGAGATTTATATATTGATCTGAACAAAAATTGTAGTGAATAAAAAAGAAAGAGCCCCTCGGTTGAGGGGCTATTACGGATTTTATAAAAAGATCTCTGATGGCATCCCTGTTCCTTTATACTCGGCCGGTGCCTTTCCAGCTGCCGTTGCCTGAGCATCTGCACGGTCTTGAGCTTCATCAATAGATACCAATCCATCATTGTTCCCATTCGTCACTGAATCTGCATCATCCAGATGTTCGAACTGCATGTTGTTGTTGGTATAGCTATAACGTGGAACATTAGTATCTGAACCATAGTCATCGTTCTTCATAGCACCATACAGTAAAAACAGTCTTCTCGATCCTACTTCATCACCACAGGCAGTACAAACGAATCTATTTGTCTCATCATCGAGATCTAAATAGAATCCTCCTGAAAAACAGAAGAACAACTCCACGACCATATGTTTGACGGTGATGTCATCAAGTTCAGCATCAATATTATCAGCTTCAATATAATCATCTGAATGACTACCATCATTCTCATAAGTGCAGAACCGTTCATTAAGTGACGCAGTGTTATCTGCTCCATGGTCATATAGGAGAATAAATAGATTGTCCTGTGATGTCAGTTTTGGCAAATATGTAGTCGTAGTATCACTATCATCTAACCTGCGAGGTTCAATTAAATTTCCCCCAAATCCGCCGACACCCTCAAATCAGATGACCCATTACCACCGTCCATGCGCCCATGCCACCTGGTCCGTTTGATGAAATGTCGTCGATCAATTCTTGTGATTGCTGGTGAACTTCAGAAGCACTCCTCACTCAAGCCATTTGTACGCATCACTTCTGGGAAGGATCTTGGCGACCTTCACGACCATTTCCTCCACCACATAGATGGCCCTGAACTTGCCGACTCTCAACCGATAGTAGTCCCTGTTCGGACCCTTCAGCTTCTTGATATCAGCCTTGGGACGTTTCACGAACGGGTCCTCCTTGAGCTGGTTCAGTCCAGAGTGCATCCGGTCCTGCATCTTCTTGTCCAGAGCCTTGAACTGGCGCAAGGCCGTCTGTGACAGCGTAACCTCATACGTCGTCAAGTGATACGAACTCCTCTGTGGCGATGATCCTATCGATATCCTCGTAGAACGCAGCCTTCCTAGCAGTCTCGATCAGTCTGTTGATCAGCTCGTCGTAGGTCTCTCCTTTATGGCCGATCTGCTTGAGCTTGTCCCTGGTCTCATGGGTCAGTTGGATAGTGGTGACCGATACCATCACGAACACCTTGTGCTTATATTTGATTATATGCTATATATAATTACGTATAATTTACAATAACTAAACATAGTGGCATATAGCAAGAATAGTACAGACCTGCGATGTTCCCATATCGGGGGTCTGATGATAATCGTATTGAGAATTTCCATTCGTTCTAGTTGATGGTTCTTGTCGGTGCTGTTGAGTTTCAGCCGACACCCTCAAATCCAATGACCCATTACCACCGCCCATGCGCCCAGGCGACCTGGTCCGTTTGAAGAAAGGCATCTTCGGCATCCCAGAAGGCAAAGAACTAGCGATAGTGATAGCCAGGACCAGGGTCGAGAAGGAACACGTTCTCGAGGTCTTCACGGTCAAAGGCATCAAGCATGTCAAGCCCTACCAGTGCAGCCAGAGGAACCTGCCCAAGTTCAGGTACGCAGGCTCTGTGGAGGACCAGGGACAGATGCGAAAGGCCCTGGCAGAGGTCATGAAGAAGACCCGCTCGGTCAAGGGCAAGGAAGGCTCTGTTGAGGACCTGGTCCGTTCCCTGGACGAGAGGAAGCTCTGGGACAAGTGTGCTGGAGCAGGACCACAGAGCTTCGAGCAGATCGCTCAGGCCTACTGGGGAACGACCTCCGATGTCAGGATCGATGCGGTCAAGGAAGTGCTGATGGGGGCTGGAGGAGGTGTTGGTTACTTCCCACGCTCCAGTTTCAAGGACGTTATCCCACTGACCCATGACGAGTATGAGTCTGCTAAAGAACATCAGGCTATCCTCCAGACCATCCGAGAAAAGCTTGTGAAGGAGCGTGAGACCGAGAGCGGTGGCATCCAGCATGGAGCGGTGATGCTCGAGGATGCTGAGCTAACAAGCGAGGAAGAGGCCACGCTCGAGCAGCTCATGGGCTGGATGAAAGAGTATGTCGCAACGGGGGAGAGGTCCAAAGAGGCTACCCTCGGTTCCAGTCCGACACAGGCTATAGACGGCTTTTCCATCTACGGTTACGCCAAGATGTTGGCAAACGATTGGCTCGGCACCAGGTTGCAGACAGCTTCAGCCTTCGTCATGTTCCTCTGGAACACTGGTCACTGGGACCTCCACGGCGCATTGGACGCGATCACGCGATTCACAGTATCACACTCCGACCAGCCCATAGAGCCGGAGTTCACAGAGCTTGCCCTCAAGGAGGCAGAGCGCCTCAAGGAGGAGCTGGAACCGAACGAGCTGGTCTGGCGAAAGGACCTGCGGGATGTGGAGATGTATACCATCGACCCACCGGACGCAAAGGACTTCGACGACGCGGTCAGCTACGAGAAGACCGCGAAGGGCCACAAGCTCGGTGTTCACATAGCAGACGTCACTTACTACGTCCACAAGGACTCCAGGCTCGACATGGACGCCTCGAAGAGGGCTACCTCGACCTACGTCCCAGGAAGCGTCATCCCGATGCTCCCACCGAGACTTTCCGAGGTCCTCTGCTCGCTTGTTGACGACGGACCTAGGCGAGCCTTCAGCTGTGTCATGGAGTATGACGAGCAGCTCAACAGGACCGATGTCAAGGTCTTCCCATCCTACATCCACGTGGACCAGAACAGGAGATACCCTGACGTCCTGGAGGAGATCGATGCTGGGAACGAACCGTTCGCTTCCATGTCCGCGTTCGCACAGGCACTGGACAAGAAACGCACATCCCTGGAGCTTGTCACTCCGGAGACAAAGGTCAATGTGGGGGAAGGCGATGATATCGGCTTCACCGTCAAGCTTCCTAACGCTGCAACCGAGATGATCGAGGTGTTCATGGTTGAGGCGAACAACGCTGTCTCCGAGCTATTAGCGTCCAAAGCTCTACTTCACCCGTATCGGGTCCATCCCATGCCGGACACCACAGACCTCAAGACCATGTCAGAGCGCGTCAAGGCCCTGGACATGGGGGTCACCATGGAGGTGGACGACATCGAGGCAACCACCCTGGAGCTCAAAGGGGAAAGCGTCGTTTCACAGCTTGCCTCGAAGTTCGGAGAGGGCCTCAAGGTCGAAGGCATGGAGGTCGAAGCAGAGCAAGAAAAAGCCTCTGTCTACGACCCGGCCAGGCAGAAGCTCCTTGCAGATAGGATGAATGGTGCGCTAGACACCGTCACCGGTCTGGAGGAGCCATTCAGGACCATCCACACAGTGCTCATGCTCACAGCCTTACCAAGGGCATTCTACTCCCCAGAGCCCATAGGTCACTTCGGCCTGGGGCTTGCCAGGTATGCTCACTTCACATCACCCATTAGACGATACGCGGACGTCATCGTACATCGCTGCCTCAAAGCGATGCTGGCAGGAGAAGACCAGCCTTACACAGAAGAGGAACTCCATGACGTCTCGAAGCATTGCTCAGAGATGTCTGATAACGCAGACCGCGTGGAGCGCACCATGGTGGATGTCTGCTACGCCCTTGCCACCCTCAAGGAGGGAAAGACCAGCGAGACAATGACCGCGTATGTCATCTCGGTCCAGGCATGGGGACTGTTCGTGCTCCTTCCTTCCGGTGCAGAGGGCCGTGTGTCCATGCCGAAGCAGGGAAGGATCAGGACGCTCCCGGACGAGTTCGGCACAAGGCTGCTCATGCCACAGTATGACGAGGTCATGAGGCGCATGAGGTTCGAGCCGGAGCTTGCATCCTACGTGAAGATGTTCGAGTCACTTCCGGTGGACCCCGATGGGGAGCGAGTTATCGCAAGAGTTGGGCAGAAATTAAAGGTCAGGTTTTCGGCCACGGACGCTATAGAAGGACGTATAGAACTCGACCTAGTATCCATCGAATAGTTCTAAGACCGTTCCACAAACCCTAAATAGCTCCATCCAGAATCATAGTGTTGGTGGCAGGATGAGTCGACGACATCATCCGAGGATGCGGCCATTGGTGCTGGGTGCTGCATTCCTGTTCCTAACGTCCTTCCTAGTTCTGTTCGGGTCAGAAGAAGTTTTAGCTGCTCCGTCGACATGGACCGTGGACGATGATGGGGGTGGGGACTACACCACCATCATGGAGGCTGTGGACGCTGCAAGTGCAGGGGATACGATACGGGTGTGGAACGGGACGTATAACGAGACGGTGTGGTTGAACAAGACGTTGAGCTTGGTGGGGAACTGCTCGGATGGGGTGAGAATAGGTGGAACTGAACTTGCATGTCTCTACATCCATGATGACTGGTGTAATGTATCTTTGATCACCTTTGATTGTTACGATCTATCAACAGACATCGGCATCCTTGCTTATGGAAACCTTACCAACATCGATTCATGTCGCATCATAGGTCTTTGTGAACGAGGGATCGTCTCGAATGGAGCTCATAATCGGGTCATAGGATGCGATATATGGGCAGGTGTTTGTGGAATTGATGCAAAAAAGGCTGATCATAATACACTCTCGAACAATGACATCACAGGCAATATCAATGCTGTAACCACCACATATTGTAATTACACAACCATTGGATACAATAAGATCACGGCTAATAGTGGGATCGCTCTACAAGGATCTAACAACTGCACAATAGAAGGAAATCAGATCTCTAAAGGGTATCTAGGATTGACCATGATCGTGTCTCATGACAACATCTTTCACGACAACACTATAATGGGGCAGGTAACACAGAACATCGGCTGTTCATGGAGCCACAGGTTAGAGTTCATGAACAACACATTGAACAATTCCGAAATGGGAATCCAATTTTTCGGTTGCAATGATGCTCTTGTGGAGTGCTGTAACCTAGCGAACTACTCAACCATCGCTGTAGATATATTATCATGTGAGCATCTAACCTTTCGAAACTGCTCCATTGAAAGCGCAATGATCTTTGCCGAAACGGCACATTATAGCTCTGGCATCTCTTTTATAAATTCCACCTTCGTTGATGCTGACACTGGATTCAACATCCTTGGTGCAGACAACATCCTGATCGAGAACTGCACTATCGAACATACGAACGATGCCATCGCATTTGACGATGCAGACCACACCGAGGACCTCGTCCTTACCAACAGCCACTTCATCAATTGCATCCGAGGCATGGAGTTCGGAATTGGTTCCAACCCAATGATAATGGATTGCTACTTTGATGGAGGCGAGTTCCCCCTTACCTTTAGCGAGGTATCCAGCCTTGAGGTTACGAACGTGGTCTTCAACTCAACGATCTGCCCGATCAACGTCCAGGGACCCACTCCGGACACCTGGGTGTATGGCAACACCATCACAAACTCAAGCTTCGGAATAAATTTCAAAGATGTCTACGCTGGAATGATCTCCAACAATCACATCGACACATGCTTCACTGGCCTGCGCGTCCATGCCACAGACTACTGGGAAGACAATAGCTACACGAAGATCCTAAATAACACGGTCACGAACTGCGTCTATGGGATCCAACTGGAAGGCACCCTGGGAACCCAGTTCTTAAGAACCATGGTGATGAACAATACTCTGCATGGCAACGACCTGGGAATAATTTCGAACACGATGGAAGAATGCTCCATTGTGAACAATCGAATAACCGACGGCAACACAGGAATGTCCATTATTTATCCAACCTGGTGTGTTATCAATGATAATGTGATAGACGGGATGGAGTGGGCGGGCATTGCAGGATGGTGTGGTTATGGGAACAGGTACATGCGGAACATTGTAACGAACTGCTCCAATGGTATCGATCTTGATTGTGGAGAGTGGGAGAGGGTCTCCGATAACGTTTGTTCATACAATTCTCAAAATGGCATTCACACCACACAGTGGTCCAGTGACCAGACCATTAATCGGAACATCTGCGAGTTCAATGGCCATGCAGGTATCGATGTTGACGATGAAAGTTATGGTGATGGAGGCCCAGGTGGAGGTGGAGGGGATGGTAGGGAATACGGGTGGCTACCACCAGAATCTTTCTCAGTTGTAGAGAACACCTGTCGCTACAACGATTATGGTATCACTGTTGCAGGATCATACCACTACATCAATGCCAACACAGCAAGCTACAACTCACAATCTGGGATCTATTGCACGGCCCAGTTCTCCACGGTTGCAGGTAACATCATGGAGGATAACAACGCTGGTATCTTGGCAGAATATGCTCAAGGAAGCTTCTTCCTCAACAACAATGCAAGCCTGAACGAGAATGGGATCAAAGTAAGGCTCTCTGACTGGGTTGACGTGTCCGGCAACACTCTCACCTCCAACGCCAATAGTGGAGTTTCAACAGACTTCGTCGACTACAGTTTCATCCGTTCCAATTCTTGTCTCGGTGGCTCCAAGGGTATCTTCATGGACTCCTCGGAGTTCAACATCATCGAGAACAACGACATAACCTCTGCAGAGCAAGGCATCTACGTCTCCTACTCCCAGTACATCCAAACCCGACGCAACGACGTTCAGCTGTGCAAGGACCATGGCATCTACTACCACCAAACAGACATATCAGAGATCTCCAACAACACCATCCTGAACAACCAGGACGGCATCGGTGTCGCAGGCAAGGGCAACCTCATTAAATTCAACACCATTGCAAGCTCGACCTCCTACGGCCTCTCAATAATCGGCCCCCTCTCCAAGAACAACCACATCTATCTCAATCACTTCTCCGGCAACAACAAGGAGCTCCCGCAGGCCCAGGACAACTCCAACACAGGCAACTGGTTCAACACATCAGACCGTGGCAATTACTGGTCCGACTGGACCACACCCGACGAGGACGGCGACGGGATCGTGGACAAGCCATACCTGGTTCCAGGCGAGGGACACACCCGTGACCAGTATCCTCTAACGGTCCCATACGGGGATCCGATCATCATCACCACAGACATCCTGACATGTTACGAGGACGAGGAGTATGTTGTCCACTACGAGGCCTTCGATGCCGATAGCCCCTTCATGAGCTTGAATTGGACGCTCATCACCGACGCTTCATGGCTGAACATGTCCGAACTCGGTTCATTATACGGCACTCCGACCAACGATGATGTCGGCACACACAACGTGAAGGTCATTGTGGATGATGGATATAACGAGGACTCCACAAGCTTCATCATTGAGGTCATCAACACCAACGATGCACCCGATATAATCGCTCATCCTGTGGAAAATGACCACACCTTCGAGGACATGCTCTATTCCTTCAAGTTAGTTGCAGAGGACGTGGACCCGACCGCGGACATCATGAACTGGTCCGTTAGCACCGATGCAGACTTTTTGACGATCAACTCAAAGACTGGCCTTTTGCGTGGTCTGCCGGTGAACTCCGATATTGGCCACTACGAGGTCATTGTGACCGTGACCGATAACAACGGAGGCTACGACAGCTATCTGTTCAATCTGTCGGTCCTCAATGTGAACGACCCGCCAGCTGGGACGAACAAGATCGTCACTGCCATGGAGGATGTAGAAAGCTTCAGGATCTACGTGGATGACATGTTCACTGACGAGGATGGGGACGACCTGACCATCCGATATATCGGAGCCCCACCTTATATTGTGTTCAACCATGAGATCGAGTTCAATAAGTTGCTCAAACTAACGCTATATCCAGATTACTGCGGGGAGTTCAACATCACCATGGAAGCTAGTGATGGCGTGTCATCGACAACGGCCACCATCACAGTTGAGATAACTCCTGTCAACGACAGGCCGAGCTACGTTACTATTGAAGGGTTCGCCCATGGTGCTAGGATCTGGCACGGTCAGAACATAACCCTCACCTCGGTTGTGGACGATCCCGACCTCAAGTACGAAGGCGACACCTTCCGATATGCATGGTCATCGAACATATCGGGTCCTTTGGGTACCTCTGCCGACCTGGAAAAGCTGGAACTGGAACCTGGTCATCATAACATCACCCTCATCGTCCAGGACAAGGCACTCGCAGCACGATCGGCATTCATCCATATGGTCGTCGGTAAACAACAGTCGACACTACCAACAGATGATGGAGGCAGTTCCTCCAGCAGTACCAACCTTGCGATGTTCGCATGGATACCGTTCGTTATCTTGTTCCTTATCCTCACCCTCATCCTAGTCCTGTTCTTCGCTTACAGTAGGCTCAAACAAGAACCTGAACGATCCGACCAGATACCACCATATCCACCACCACCCCCTCCACCTCCCACAGGCGATGTCGAAGACTTCGAGGTGACCATGGCCATGGCCAAGAAGCGGATGTTCACATACTATGAACTTCTGAACATCCCCAGGGATGCCCAGAGGGTCGAAATAAAGCGAGCCTATCGCAGGATGTGCAAGTCCCTCCACCCTGACCTCGTTGCCAACGACGAGGACACCATCAAGCAGATGGTGGATATCAACAGGGCCAAGGAGGTTCTGATGGATGAGAAGAGGAGAAAGAGGTACGATGCCCTCATCTCAGCAAGGGAGCTCGGACAGACAGGCCTTCCCTACATGGAGGAAGAAGAGGAGGAGGAAGAGGACGACTGGGAGGATGACTTCGATGATGAGGGGATGGAAGATTTCGAGGGCGTTGGGACTGACGACTCGTGGGAAAGGGTAAAGGAAGGTATAGACTGGGACGAGTGACCTGGGGAGATCGTTCTCGGTCAACAGCCATCGAATAGGTCCAACAATTTTCTTCCGTCATTGTCATGTGCATCAGAAAGTTCTGGCCGCTACCGCTCCCTACCGTCGATGCAAAAATGGGAGCTTGCGACTTGAACAAATAGTAACTAGTATTCTGGTTCCTTTGTTCAAGTTACAATTTTGGGATCGCAGATTCTGCAGCTTCGATCTCCTTGAGCCGCTCCTTCACATGTTTTATCTCTGCAAGGCAGCGGTGCTCACGGAGGATCTCCAAAGCATCCTCCATAAGACCTCTTGCCTGAGAGTAGTTGCCCATCTTCTGGAACAGGTGGCCATATTCCTCGTAGACCCTGGCCATGTAGTACTGGATGTCGGTTTCCTCTAACAGTTCCTTGGCCTCCTCGAAGGCCTGGCGGGCATCCCGATAGTTGTCCACCTCGGTCTCGATCATTCCAAGAAGGAGCATAAGACAGCCCTGGACATAGGTCTCGTCGGTCTCCTCCAGAGCTTCCTGTGAGCACTGGTAGAACTCACGGGCCTTGGGGATATCACCCATCTTCACAAGAGCTTCAGCTCCTGTCAGATATCCAAACCCTTCTTGCCGTTTGTTGTTGGTATCCTGGGCAAGCTTGACGCACTTTTCTGCAAACTCAACAGCTTCGGCATACTCCTCGGACTTTGCCAGGGTGTCGGAGATGTTGTTGTATGCCCTGGTCAGCTCACCAGGTTCATCTAGGTTCTCCAGGATGGCTATCGACCTGCGGTAATGCTCGACCGCGGAGTTCATATCTCCACGCTCGCCCTTGACGTTGCCCATCTCTATTAACAACTTCGCAAGATGGATGTCCTCGTTGTCTCTGACAAGGATGCCCTTCTCCAGATAGTTCTCAGCGTCCAGGTACTCGCCCATTCGCCAGTGGATCTTACCAAGACCCAGGAAACCTTCCTGGGCAAGCTGGTCCCATGTATCGCCTCCAGCCTTGTGCTCCTTCACAAGCTCAACTGCCAACGAGTAATATTCTCTGGCCTCGTTCCATCTGGAACGTAGAAGGAACAGATAGCCAAGCTTGAGGAGGTACTTGCCAAAGATGGTCTGGTCCGAGTGCATCTCAAAGGCCTTTCGGTTATCCTCCAACAGGTCCACACCGTCGCCTAACCTTCCAGCATTGATGTATTGCTCAGCCTGGTCCAGTATCTCTAGTAGAGCTTCGGCAGTGGCTTCGGTCATATGGAAAACCTCAACGGACAGTGCACCAGGGGTCCTAGTTTGTTATGAACATTCCACAATTAATAGATTGTGTTAGTTCCCAAACGTTCAGAGGAGCTCTCCCTTGACAAGTTTCTTCAAGGCCCTTCCGGAGAGGAACCCTGCAAGTATCATGAGGATCGAAACGAACGTCACACCACAGCATTCGCCAAGACCGACATTGATGTTTATCGGCGTGTTGTTGGAGATGATCATCGAGAACAGGAATATCAACAGGAAGATTATCGAGCGAATTCCCCAGGCGACTATCCCGACCATCAGACCCTGCCACCTGCCACCTCTCCATCCAACGAAGATGATGACTGCGAAGGTGATCAGAGTAAAGAGCACAGAGATCAGACCAAGTAGGTTCCCTACCCCGTCTGCTCCTCCAACGGATGGAAGGTCTGATGCGATAGGAACTGTGAGCAGTGAAAGGAACGCAACAGCGATGATCGCAAGTGTAGAGAAGATCGGACCCTTCCCATAATCATACCTCATCTGTTGAGCGATCTTGGATGGTTCTCCGAACCGTTCGATGGCCTTTTTATACCCCTCGTCATTCAAGCCACCTTCTTCCTCGGCAACGTCCATCAAGTGGGCCTCGACCTCCATGAGTATGGCCTTCTTCTTCTTACCGGACATAAGACCCAGTTTCCTCTTCAGGATCTTCATGTATTGGTCCAGCACAGCATTTCGTTCCGGCATGATATCACCTCTTTTTCACAGGCTTTCCCTTCTTGGAGCCTGCCTTCTCGTCACTGGTGGATGCAAGTATCTCATTGGATGCAGCCACCATCAGTTCGAACTCCTGCTTCACCTTCTCAAGATGCTTCTTCCCCTTGGCCGTCATTGTGTAGTACTTTCTTGGCGGTTTGTTGTCCACTTGCAGCCACTCGTCCTTGAGGATGCCCTTGTCCACCATCCTGTAGAGGATAGGATACAGGGTCCCCTCCTTGAGATCGAAATAACCGTCAGACTCCTCTTTCAGTGTCTTGATGAGCTGGTAGCCATACATTGGCTCCCGGGAGAGGAGTGCCAGAACACAAAGCTGCAAGCTACCCTTCTTCATCTCTGCACTGAAAGGGTCGCGCGCCATTGTGTCACCTTACATCGTGTCGCCTTATGTATATAATGGTGGCCCGAGGTCAAGACCTC
>JANQNL010000169.1 GCA_028279585.1 Thermoplasmatota archaeon | reverse complement strand
GACACTCCGCTGTTGATCTGGGCAAGGATAGCAAGCTTGAACTCGCGCGTGTAGGTCGTTCTGGGCTTTGTCATGCTTCACCTCCATTGTCGAAAAAGCTAATCAAAGTGTCCACTCTCCGGGGTGCAGTCCAATATCCGTTCGCGCTGACCGTTTCCTACGTCCCCGGTCATCTCCACTCACTCATCTAACTCACGAAGAAGTCCCTGGACACATGAAGCTCCTCGCCAGCCTCGAACACCCGTATCCTTATCCAGGTCCCGGCAGAAAGTGAACCGCTGATAGCAACAGTGAGCTTCATCTCCCAACCGGGATAAGATACAGAGTTGGTAGAATTATCATAGGGTAGTTCACCAAGTGTCACGATCTCCAAAAGGATACCTTGACCTTCAGGTTCGTCCTCTTTGAAGGCGTAGATGGTGTACTTGCTCCAGTCGATGCTCTCTGTCCCCGGTTTGTGCTCGATCTCCACGACATCATCACCGTGGGAGTATGGACCAGCGTAGGTGGTGTCTCCATCAGAGACCTCGATGTGTAGGATCACTGGTTCTTCCTGTGATAGGTCCAACCCCTCAATAACACCAAGAAGGTACATCATCAAAAAGGCCGTGCCTATGGCAAGTAACACTACGAATATGATGACGAAAACGGATAGTACCGTGAAAGTGGAACCAACTTTGTCGGCCATGGCACGACAACATTTGCCACAAGGTAGTTAATCCTATCCCATGGGGTCGTCCACGGAAGGACCTATGATCGAGATGCCCTTTGGAGAGATATCCATTACGAACTGGCGCATGGAATGCTCGTTCTGGCGCATCTTGAGGACCTCGACGTACCGCTTCTTGCCCTCAGGTGTCTTCCTAACACCAAGCTCAATCATGCCGTCAGCCAGGAATCCCTCGTCGACGGTCTCGTGGAGGATGAGCGCGCCTGGCCGGGGGTTCTCCTTGATTATGAAGGCTGTGAGGTTGTTCTCACGAAGCATCTTGAAGAAGTAGTACATCCGCTTGCGAAGGGCAGCTGTATCTTCCTTGTTCATCAGTGCGTAAAGGGAGTTCGCAGAGTCCAGGGCGAATACGGTGAAGTTATCCCCATGCTCCTCTTTGGTAGAAGTGATAAGCCTCTCTGTGAGCTCAAGGAAGTCTGCGGACTCGGCCTCGCCCTTGAACATCTCCCTGGTCCTGTTGTAGTCTGCGATGTGGACGCTCTCTGAAAGCTTGATGCCCATGTTCCTGCAGTTGCCTATCAGGGACTCCTTGCTCTGCTCCAGGGTGGCATACATCCCTATCTGACCCTCGTTGTTGTTCAAATGAGCGCTCATGAGAGAGTAGATGAACGTGGATTTCAAGGTCCCGGCATAGCCTGAGACGATAATGACCAGATTCTTGTAATTGTTGGTCTTGAATATCCTGTCCATTCCGTTGATTGTATTGGTGAACATGGAACCACCGAGGTCAGATGCATCTCTCGTATACCAGAAGGGGAATAAAACGGTTTCTACCCAATATCAGCTCACAGGATACAGGACCTGAACGAATTCTTCAGGTCCAGAGTAACCTACGACCCTGTCCGCCTCCGCTCCATCACTACCAAGCAGTATGGCGGTAGGATAACCGGTGATCTCGTAGTTCTTGACAAGCTCCTGCTCCATGTCCCCGTCCACCTTGATAAGTATGAACCTGGATAGCTGGCTCTTGACACCAGGGTCGGAATATGTATCTTCGTCCATCACTGTGCACCAGGTACACCAGTCCGTGTAGAAATCGATAAGGACCGGTTTCCCCGCAGCGTTTGCAGCTGCAATTCCCTTTGAGTGATCACTGTACCAGGTCAGACCGTTCTCGTCCGTATACGTATCGGATGACCCTGCTCCATCTCCTCCATCGGAACCGCCCCCGCCTGGGTCCGGATCGTCATCTGGTCCATCATCGTTGGAGAATATGTAGACTATACCACCGGCAACGATAAGCACAGCAACGACAACGATAACTAGGAAGATCACGTCCTTTGGGCCCTTGTCCCGAACCTGTTCAGGTTCAGGTTCTGGCCTCGTTTCCACTGACCTGTTAGCTTTGTTCCGGTTCCTTTTAGGTCTGTGATTTCGACCTTTCTTGCGTGCCATAAGACCACCTGGGTGCTATGGCAGCGACGTGAAGCCTATCCCAGGTTCTTCTCTATCTCCTTCTCCAGCATCTCCTTGGGCATGGCCCCTACGGACTGGCCCTTGAGCTCGCCATCTTTGAAATAGAGAAGGGTCGGGATGCTCATTATCCTATACTTCTGGGATGTATCCCTGTTGTTATCGACATTGAGCTTTGCAAAGGCCACTTTTCCCTTCATCTCCCCTGCAAGCTCATCTATGATCGGTCCGACCATCCTGCATGGGCCACACCATGGTGCCCAGCAGTCGATGACCACGGCCGGGTTCTTGTTGATGAACTCTTCGAACTCCTCGTCATTTATCTCTACGGCATTGTCGCCCATGTCGTCACTTCCTTGCGTCGCTGATAGCGGTCATACACTATATTGTTTATCAAAACCAGGACTATCTATAAAGGGTTTTTGCACAAATATTGCATAACCGGCCAGGACACACACATATCATTTCAGTCTTTACCATATTGATTAATTACACAATTAAAGAAAAAGCCACCTAGCCAGTCTCTAATGTTTATACGGCAATTCAAAGTATAATGTGACCACAACCCCTATATATTGTACTTTACAACTAGAATGTAGTAATAGAAGTGCCACCAGGCGCTATCTCAAGATATCTTCGAGGTGACAATATGAGAAAAGGACCCCTTTTTGCGTCCGCGTTCTTGATCGCTCTGCTCTTTGTGATAGGAGCAGTCGTCCCGCTTGCAGCATCAGCTGCGGAAGCGGAACCCGAACTTGAATCGCGAGCCACAAGAAAGAGCACAAGAGTCGTACTGATAGAGACCTTCACATCTGTACAGTGTTACTACTGCCCATACAACGAAGAGGCACTGCAGGACCTTCAGACGGACTATGGATATGAGAAGATGGTCTTCATCGCATACCATGGGTTCTATGGGTCCGACCCATATTCGACCTCTGAGGGCGTATCCAGAGGCCAGAGCTACTATGGCGTTGGCGGAGTTCCGACATCCCGCTTTGACGGTGTCGTCAGCGGTGGTGTCAGCGGAACTGGCCCATCAGATTATGCATCCACAACATACAATTCATACAAGGCCAAGGTCGATGCCAGGCTCACAGTTGCAGCTCCGATTGACATCAACATCGCAGCAAGCATTGGATCTAACAGCATCGATGTGACCGTTTCCATCGAGAAGTTGGACTCCACAGACCTCTCACCCTACTACGTTAGGGCCGTGGTCGCAGAGGACGGCATCTCCCACAGTGGCAAGACCTGGGATTCAACGCAGAGGGACCTGGCCGAGACACAGATCGGAACGGACTTCACAGGAACCAAGGCCTTCCAGCTCACACTTGACTACGTTCCATCCTGGAACAAGGACAACCTCAAGGTCGTAGCCTTCGTCCAGCGTGGTGCATACAACTCCCCGTCTGGATCCAAGGAGGTCCTGAACTGCAACGTCACTGACACCTTCATCCCGAACAAGGCCCCAACCACCAGTTTGGTCTACCCAACAGGCGGAGAGGATGTCGAGGGCAACATGAACATCACATGGACCGCCTCCGATCCCGAGAACACACCTGAACAGCTGGACGTCACACTGTTCTACAAGACCGACTCCCAGGGATGGACGGTCATACTTCAGGACGAGCCCAACGTTGGCTTCTATGTTTGGGATACCACCACGGTAGATGATGGAACGGCCTACCAGATCAGGTTGAACGTCACTGACATCATGGGTGCAGGGGCAGAGGCTGAGAGCCCAGTGTTCGAGATCAACAACCCTGACCCACCCGAGCTAACGGTCACGAGTCCGACATCCGGATCGACCTACAATGATAATATCACCATCAACTGGACGGCCACTGATGGTGAGGACGATGCCGGTGACCTGACCATTGACATCTATTACACATTGGACGGCACGACATGGACAGCGCTTGTTGAAGATGGTGCCAATTCTGGAACGTTCCTCTGGGACATCACCTCGGTCCAGGATTCCACCTACTACAGGATAAAGGTCATTGTTGAGGACACATCCGGCCTGTCCACAGAATATCTGATGATCGATCCGTTCACCATCGATTGGCTTGAGAACCCAATAATCTCCATCGACACACCTCTTGGTGGAATGGAGATAGCTGATACCTTTACCATCTACTACTCCGCAACAGACGGCGAGGATGCCAAGAGCGCCCTCAAGGTCACCATAGAGATCTCATCTGACGATGGGACCACTTGGACAAAGCTTGTGGACAAGGAGTCCTACTCCGGCTCCTATAACATGGATACCACCCTCCTCGACGATGGTGACTATCTAATGAGGATGACCGTCTACGACACGGACGACCTCAAGGGCCACGCAGCCATCGAGACCCCGTTCACGGTCTACAACAACGATGCGCCCCAGGCACTCCTGACCACACCCTCTGCAGACACCACCGCCGATGCATCACTGGTCCTGGAATTCACCACCTCTGACCAGGAGGACCTTGCAGCAGACCTCGATGTCTTCATCGAGTACAGCGAGGACCAGCTCAACTGGGAGATCATCGAGGAGCTCGACGGCGAGGCAACCAATTACACCTGGGACACGCTCGACCTTGCCACCGGGGATTATTATCTAAGGATAAGGGCCAAGGATACACGGGACCTGGAGACCACCACCACACCTATCATGGTCACAGTTGCCCACAACTATCCACCGACCATTTCTATCAGGGGACCAACAGGTGGGACCACCTCTGGTGATATCAGGGTCACCTGGTCCGCAACTGACCCAGAGGGCGAGACCCTGCTCATAACCATCGAGTACCAGCAGTGCATCGGTGGAATGTGCTACAACTGGGAGGAGCTTGCAACAGGCGAGGCCAATGATGGCGAGTATCTCATAACCGCAGGCACCCTTGAACCCGCTGAGTACCACTTCAAGGTCACAGCTACCGAGGAGACCAGCGGACAGTCTGCCCATGCAGAGACCACCGCAGCGCTCATTGTCGTCGAAGCTACCACCGATGGTGGTGACGGCGGTTCCGGAACTGGAGGCGATGGTGGTTCTGGAACCGGTGGCGGTGGCGATGGCGGGTCCG
>JANQNL010000137.1 GCA_028279585.1 Thermoplasmatota archaeon | reverse complement strand
TCATGCCACTATTCGGTGCCCATGTGAAAATGGTTATATAGCGTGTTCTTGATGCTACAGATGGTCTGGTCCCATGAGACGGATTTTACGTTACTCGTTTTGGGCCCTGGTTGTACTTCTGGCCGTGGTCTTTGCCGTATCCAGCTGTTCTGCTGCTGATTCGGACGGAGACGGTCTGGACGACGACTGGGAGAAAGCGCATGGATATGATCCTAACACTCCTGACGCTGTAGTTGTCATACCGAACTCGTCATCTGATGTCGATAGTGACAACGACGGTCTCGTGGACACATGGGAGGAGGCTAACGGTTGGGATGCATCCAAAGATGATAATCCACTTAGTACGAAAAAGAATCACGATAGGAAAGAGAGCGTGATAGAGTACCAGACCGGCCGGTGGTCATGGTTCACCACTGGCATCTTCGTCACCATCATCTCCTTCGGTATCTTCTCCATAGCCTTCGGTGCTTTCGCATCCCGCTTTGGGCAGAACAAGTCCAGGATCACTGGGTTCATCCTGCTCGGTGCTGGAGTTGTTATCCTGGCAGCGTTCGCTGTGCTTTCGATATTGAAGGTGATGAGCTATCCAGATGATACCATCATACCGAACTTCGGCTTGATCCATTGGACCGTCCAGCTTATCCTGGTGCCCCTTGCCTCCGTCATTGGCGCAGGCATTGGAGCACTCGGTGCGCTGTTCTTCTTCCTGGTAGTGATAATGAAGGCCTGACTTTCGGTAGGAGCCACTTTCGGTGACCCCCCCTGTGTTCGAGCTTATATACCGTCCGTAGCATGGATGCTTTGGTGACGGCAATGGAAAAGGAAGCCGGAAATTACAGCTGGGAACAGGTCTACACGCTTATGGGATGCAAGCCAGAGGATCAGTTCGAGGGAATTCCCCCTCGCCCTCTCAACCGGAAATTGGAGGCTTTCTGCTGAGGTGTTGACATGGTTGTTGCGAAGAAGCGTGGAAAGTGGGTCATCTATACAAGCGATGGAAAGAAGATGAACTACTCCATCGAGAACCTCAGAAGTATAATGGACGCCGGTCCACAGTTAGGGAACTAGTTCTTCTTACCGATCGGGGCGGCCCTGTCCTCCCCCGGTCCCAGGTAGTCCGTGAGCATCATGGACGCTAGCTGGTTAGGATCAGCTGTGACCATCTTGCCCTTGACCTTCTTTGATATCTTTCGAGCGGAGTCCAGGTAGGTATCGTCCTCTGGCTCAAGCATGATGAGGATGAAGCGGACCTTTCCGACACGGTTGAGCCTCTCCATCTGTTTGAGAGTGTACTCCATAGCCTTGTCGGTGTCCCCGGCATAGACCTGGCCTTTTTCGGTGTAAGCCTCTGGCATACCGTCTGTTACAAGGTAGAACAGTCGCTGGTCCGCCTTGGATGCTCCGAACAGGTCCGTAGCCACCTTGACAGCGTCGCCTATGTTCGTGAATCCTTTGGGCTGGCAGTTCCAAACGTCCATGAGGCTAAGGTTGTGGACCTTGGAGTCGAACGCCACAAGGTCGACGATGTTCCGCCTGTTGTGCTGCTTGACAGCTTTGTAGAGTGCCAAGGTAGCTCGCTTAGCAGCGTCCAATCGGTTATTCTCATCCATAGACCCAGACTTGTCGAAGGCAATGACCACGTGGACCGCGGAAGTGTTTATCTCGCGTTTCACGTAGATATCCGAGTCGTCAAGCTCTTTGTACCTTGGATGGTAGATTCTTGCATGGATAACGCTGTCCACGATGTCCATGCGATTCTCCTCTTCAAGGGAGCGGAGCTTTGCCTTGTCCAGATTGCCCATGGTCTCGGAGGAGCTTCCATACCGGAGCTTTCCGCTCTGGGTGATCCTCCTGACCTCGTCGTTGAACACAATGGCCGAGAACCTCTCGATGAGGTTTGCTGTGATGACCCAGCCCTTCTTCTCATCCTGCTTGAGATATCCTGCATCCTCGAGCTGGGACTTGATCTTCTTTCGGACAAGGTCCTTTGGAGCTTGGGTCATCTTGGACTCTATCTCTTCGAGTCGTTCCTTCCTCCTGGACTCCAACTTGTTCTTAAGATCCTCTCGCTTCTTCTTCATCTCAGCCTTCTGCTTCTTGTACCGCTTGGACTCCTTCTTGCCCTTCTCTGCCTTGTCCTGGACCTTGTTGATGTTGGAGCTCATGTCCTCGCGAAGCATCTGCTTGGCCATTCGGACGTAACCCTCTGGGTCGATCTCCTTCTTCAGGGTGAGCTCGTCAGCCCTGATGACCTTGTTGTCTACGAGCTTCTTATCCACAACGGACTGGACCTTCTCGTCCTGGACCAGGGCATTGCCGAACCTGTTCTCGAACTTGTCGTAGATGCTGCGGATGCCCTTGAACGGGATGTGGATAGAGATCTTCCTTCCCTTGGCGTAGTCCCTCTCCAGTTCCTCAAGGGACTTCTCACGTCTGCCGAGCTTGTGCATGAGCCAGTACCAGACCTTGGCGAACTTGGTCCTGACCATGAGCGCCATCCGCTTGATCCATTCCCAGAAGCGTTTGTACCATGGGAGCTTCTTCGGCATTATGAGCTGGTCCTTGTGCATGACCAGGTCGAACAGCTCGTAGTCCTCCAAAGCGTCTGACAGGGAATCCTCAAGATATCTCTCGTACAGGTCCTGGTCGTCGTAGAACGACATGTCTGGCTGTTGGGATTCTAGAGCGCTTTGCTCTGCCTTCATCTCCTCTTCCAGCTTGCGAAGCTCGTCATCGTATTGGTGATCAAGTTTCGACCGGAGCTTCTCTGCGTCCCTGGCAAGCTTGTCCCGCATCCTCTTGAAGCGGTCTGCCATTGCCTGGTCATCCTCGATGAGCTGTTCGATGTACTCATCAAGGGACTCTACGCCCTCCTGGGCAAGACGCCTGATCATCTCCGCCTTCTGGACCTCTGTAAGCTGTACAAGGTCCAGGAGGTCTGCCTCGCAATCGGGAAGCTCCATTGTAGCTCCTCAAAGCTTCATCTCGTCAGAGCACTCCAGACCAGTGTTGAGAAGCTTGAACACGCTTATCTGGATGGAGTCCTCTGTGAGCTTTGCCTTGGTGTGTTCCCTGGAGTTCACGTACTTGATGAACTTGGCAAGCTTTTCTTTGAGCTCTGCGTCGTCCTTGTAGGCTCGTGGGTCTGCGACCGCCTTTTCGCACAGCTTCAAGATGCGGCGTCCCTCGGCCTCATTGGACCGAAGCTCTTCCCTGAAGAACTTGCACCAGTATCTCCTGGCACCCTTGGAAAGGGATTCCTCACCGTGCTTTGCGATGAACTGCTGGATGAGCTGGGTGTTCTGGATGAACGAGTCGCCACCCCTGGCCCTGATCCTTCCAAGCAGTGCCTCGTGGCAACCCTGCATGAAGTCCTTTTTGTTGATGATCTTGCGGTTGGCGATCATCGCATGGGCTCGGGCGCGGACGATGATGTCTATCATTGCCCTGTTGGATGCGACCTCTGAAAGTTCGTGCTCTGCGGTTGCGGAGTTACGCCAGGCCTCGATGAGGTTTACCGCTGCGTCCATGAGTATCTCTGACACGAACAGTGGCTCCGGTCTCGAGCTTATGGCAAGCTCCAGGATCATTCTGTTCTTGGCATGATAGCGAGTGAAGCCTACGTGGATGTTTGAAAGCCTGTCGTTGAGAGGTTCTGTGATGTTGTCCAGGTCAATGACATTGGAAGTGCACACCGCAATGAAGTTTGCTGGGAACGTTTCCCTGGACTTTGCTGGTGTGACGATCCCTTCCTGCAAGCTCTGGAGTAGGACGTTCTGGGTTCCTATCGGCAGCTTTCCGACCTCATCTATAATGAGAACACCGCGATTGGCCTGGAGGAGCTTCCCTGGTTCCAGCACCAATGGGCTTGTCGGATCTCCGATCTCCTGGAGCTTGTGCAGGTTGATGGTTCCGGACAGGTTGTCCGGGAACACCTCGGCAGAGCCCTGGATCCTTGCGTACCCGTGTCCTTCTCGGAGGTTTATCTTCTTGACCGGGACCTTTGATGGGTCCACCCTTTTGACATCGAAGTTTCCGAGGTTGTCCGGGTCCATGTTTCCGTGATTCATTTTACAGAACGGGCATGGTGGAGCTATCTTTGCATACTCGGGGTCGATGAGGGAGAATGGATCTTCCTGGACCGGGCAGTCCGCAACCACCCACATGGTCTTAGGGAAGATGTCCCAGATCTCCTTTGCGATACTGGTCTTTCCTGAACCTGAAGGTCCGAACATCAGAACATGGGTGCCTGACAGGAGCGCTGATGTGATAGGGCGCAACTGCTCAGGGTCCAAGATGGTGTTCGGGAAAAGTGCCTGAAGGGCCTCGTCGTCCGACATGCCCTCTTTCTTGTAAGATTCCAGCTTGGACCTGATCTCGTCTTGGAAGACCTGGTACGAGCGCTTTGGGCGTGCACCAGATTCCACTAGGTCCTTTGCCGTCTTTATCTGACTGGCCATGTGATCACCGGAAAGGGGATTGTGAGGTTGGTATAAAAGTGTGTAGGACGTAGGTACATTTTGAACTCATGATCACTATAGGTGAAAGTGGCGGAAAAAGGTGACCCGGTCTGGGACCATCGCAAGAAAGCGGAAATGAGGTCTTATTCGAAGATGGCCTCTTTGTTTTTGATGAAGATATTGTCTTCCTTTTCAACCCTCACCATCATCTTTGTGACCTCTTGCCTGGACCGGACACCGGCCCTCCAACTGCGCCGAAGCAATATGGGAAGGTCCAAACACGGTATCTCGTTCCTCTGACAATAATTTCGGACCTTGCGCTCATTGCTCAAAAAGATCCCATTTCTTTGTTTGCAGATCGCGATGGAATCGCGCTCGCCACTTCCGAATGATGAAGGTAGACCATCTGACCACGTGGTCTCGATCCTTGTGGGTGTAACAACCTCGATGATTCCCCCCTCGATCATCTTGAATAGAGGTTTGATGAAACGATGCCCCGATATCACCGCCCTCTCCAACTCTGCTTCGACATTTTTTGAAATGAACAGTTTGTCTGAATCAAGGACCTCGATAAGGAACTCCATTTCATCGATGACTGCGAACGTGGATATGATGTTAGTATCCACGAGTACGATACGTTCGACCATGCAACTTGAGCCTATTTGTCCAGTACTGTGGCCGCCTCTTCCATTGCAGCCGCTCCATCAGCGACGACCTGGATGGTCACATTCCTGTCTTTCAGTATCTGCTTGAACGAGACCTGATCTATCCCAGCTATCTCTGCGGCCTTGCTCAGTGTGACCTTGCCTTCCTTGTACATCTCAACGGCAGCCGATAGCCGAAGATTGGCCTTGGTATCGAACAGAAGCCGTAGGGCATCCCTCACTACGTCTGACTTGCTGGAATAGTAGCCAGCCTTGACGACTGCATCAATCTCATCCTCGTAGATCGGGGGAATGCTGTAGGTGGAGGCCATGGTATCACTATATTAACATATGTTATTATTTCATATTAAAGCATTTCTTATTCTTACCGTTACCCTGATGCCAGGGTTCGATCTTACTTAACTTGAGAGAAGTATAAAAGGGGGGACAATAGGGGTGACCGAAAGTGGATACTATCCAAATCCGCGTCCGCATCCACTATATTCTCATCCGTGTCTGTGTCCAAGCCCTGGCCGGTCTGGTCCTCGTCCCACTCTGGCTCCGACCCATCATTGATCTCATCATTATCAGAGTCTGGGTCGTATACATTACAGGCAGGATCGTATCCTTACTCCTCACCCTTCTCCATCTTGGCGATCTCCTCCTCCACCCAATCGTACTCCTGCCTGCTGGCCGACACCTTCTTGCCCTTTGTAGCGAACACCAGTGGGAGCATGAAGATGCAAGCCGCACCACCGATGAGCATGAGTATCCAGCCAATGCCTGGACTCCAGCTGAGGTCTGTTGTGGTCTGGATGGAAACCCCTTCGTAGTTATCGTTCCATTCTCCATCATCCTCGCCTGCAAAGCTTTCGCCATACTCAATGTCGAACATTCGGTAGGCTGCATGGCGGACGTAGGACTGGTTGACGTCGTATGCAGTGAAGGATTCTGTTGATTCTCCTACGGAGTCATCCATGTACTGGGGGAGAAGGTATTCCTCGTCCGAGGCCAGGGCTGCTGGGAGGGTGGCTGGAAGGAAGATGCCTGTGATCAGAAGAAGGGTGAGGGTTGCTGCAGTTGCCCCAATGGCTACACCCTTGTTCAGCTTGCCGAATGCGAAGATGGTGTAGATCACAGCGTTGATGGCCAGGACCACCATGGAGACAATGAGCAGGACCTTTTGCAGGAACATCTGCTGGCCTATGGCCTCGGCCTCTTCGTAGTTCCGTTCGTCGGTCTCGGACCAGTTGTAGATCGGCTGGCCCAGGGCTGTGGCGTGCCGCTCATCCGTGGTGATGGACTTGTCGAGGTAGAACTCCTGGGTCGAGTATACCGATCCTTCCCCCACGGGTTGTGTAGCTGGTGGGGCGTAGGCATCCCCTTCCACCTCCATCTCCATGTAGAACCAGCTCATGTTCAGTGAGACTATGATAAGAACGATGGCTGCAATGGTGAGAACCCAAGCGATTGCTGGTTTGGCCAGGAGTCCGATGAGGCCGAGTTCCTTTTCTTCCACGTGGAAAGATGTAGGTTGAAGGTTAAAAAGGGATTTGGTCAGAATCCTATCTCCAGAAGCGATTAACACATCGAGATAGTAACGACCGAGCAGGGCGGGGCGGTAATTGGCGGGCGGGTTCTGAAAGGATCAACAGCGCATCCGCTCAACCTTTGAAAATTGAGCAAGCTTTGCACTTACTCGGTATTGGCGATAACTTCTGTCTTGATCTTGCGGGCCAGTGTCGGGGAGATGCCATCGATGGCTGCGAGCTCCCTGGTTGTGGCCTCCTTGATCTTTTCGACAGAGTCGAACCCAGCGTCCTTGAGCGCTCCGGTCCTGTCATCGTCCATGCCTGGAACTTTGGCAAGGATCGCATTGAGGTCTCCCTTGGGGACCTGTGCGAACTTGACCTCTTCCTCCTCTGCAGGCTTCTCGAACTTCACCGCGGTGTCGGTGACGGGGTCGTCGACTGCTGGGGTTGGAGGTGTTGCTGCTGGTTCGTCTGGCTTGAGAGAGGAGATGTCCTCTACCCTTGCCTCACGAACATTCGCAGCGGACTGGATGAGAACGGTCCTGTCATCGATGGCCCTAGCGAGGTTGCCAAGGAGGGAGACGTTCTGGCGATACCATTCGTCCCTTGCCTCTATCTCCTTTCGTGCCACAGAGAGCTCTTCCTCGAGCTCCTCAGTGATCGCGAAAAGCTTGGCATACCTGTTCTTCTCGTCCTTGTGCATCTTGGAAAGCTCCTCGATGCGAGGCTCGGCCCTGCCCATGGCCTGTCCGAGGTTTGCAACTTTGATCTCCAGGTCGCGAAGCTCGTTGTCCCTGGCCTCGATGACCTTTCTCAAGGTCTCGTTGACCTGCTCCTTTTCCTTGAGCTTGGACTCAAGGACAGAGATCTTCTTCAGGGCTGCGTCGAACTCCTTTTCCTGGGCCTCGTACGCGTCCCAAAGTTTAGCAAGCCTCTCTTGCTCTTTTGTGAGGGCCTGTTTTGCCATTTATAGTGCCTCCAGTAAGGGTTCCGCTACATCATGTTTATCGGATATATAATTTATCTTCTGCTTCAATGACCGCCTGGCTACGTGTTGGCTTTATAAAGGCTGAAAGATTGTTAAGCCCTAAAAATTGGCCTATAGATAGATGAAAGCGAGGATGGTATAGACCAAGGCTACCAGGGTCATGGAAAGAAGGATCGGAACAGGTAGCCCAGGAAGCATCAGGTTCTCCTCGAGCTTCTTGATGGTATAGCGGAAGCCGATAAGGATGCCGACCACTGCTGCTGTGAAAAAGAGGAACGGGGCCAGTATTCCGAACTCTGGAATGAACTGGATGCCGAGCATGAGGGCGTGGGAGGAGAGGACAGAGTAGAATACCAGATCGCCGATGCCCAGGTCCCAGTCCCCGCCAGCGTAGGTCATGTTGTTCATTATCATGTCGGTCTCGGAGATGCCGCCATCCTCGGTCCCGCCGTTGATGAGTCGTGAAAGGAGGCTGCGCTTACCCCCTCTTCCCCCAAGCCCCCACGCTCCAGACTCGTCCTTCTTCAGGTCCTCCTCCATCTGTCGCTGCTGTCTGGGGGAAGGGCCCTCCCTGGCAAGGCGCTGGTAGTATCGCTGTCGTTCCAGCTCTATCTCGTCCTCCATGGTCATCTCGACGATCTTTTTGATGGGACCTCGCTTGACCGCGTAGAGGTCATAGAAGCAGAGGATGACCATGAAGATGGCCAGTGCCCAGGTCGGGATGAGGGTGGAGAGGAACGCCCCCATGATGGCCCCCATGTAGAGAAGGGCCAGGTTCTTGTCGTTCTGGCGTGATTCCTTTGCGAATAAAGTGTAGCTCACTAGGCCACCCATGAGGATCGAGGAAATGATGATGGAGGCGAACGTTATCGGGAGTGGTCCCATTGGGCCTATGGGGATTCCCCCCACTTCAAAGAACACATTGTGCACGCGAACCCCATGGTTGATTATCATCACCCAGATGAGGAAGAGGAAGTAGGCTGTAGCTATCCATCCCACAATGAACATAGCCCCACCAAAGAGGATCCTAAGAGCTCCACGCTTGCGATACTTGAACAGCAGGAATATGAAGAACCCACCAATGAGCGCAGGTATGAAGAATATCAGGGCGTTGAGAAGGCCTGACCATGCTTGCCCCCCAGCTCCGCTTCCCTCGGACGGCTCTACCACTGTTGCGCTGGTGGAAATGCTTGACAGAATGGAGAAGTAGACCAACACTGAAGCTATGGCCATCACTATCATGACAGGGGCATAGAACTTCAGTTTCGCTTTGGCCACATCTAGCATGGCCTCGTGGTCCACCATGTGTCAGGATTGGCGTGGGCATATAAAAAGCAGTCGAATTTCCGATGGTACTGGAAACTTGATATAATCGCCTGGTCTCGAACAGCTATCTCGATGGAGGTTGAGATATGCTAAAGGATATGCTTCCAATATTGACCGGAGTTGAACTTTTGATCGTGCTTCTTGTGCTGATGCCGATGAGTGCGGGTGCAGAGGATATCACCGAGGACATGGTGCTATCTGGCACCTATGGTGATGTTGTTGTTGATGGTGTGAACGTTACTGTGACCGGAGTGGTGAGCTGTACATCGCTGGAGTTCCAGGGTGGATCGCTGCTTATCGATGGGGGAGAGCTGACCGTGTGTTCTTCTGATGGTGATGCCCGGTTGTTCGGGTGGCTGGACAGGTTCCAGATGAACGATGGGACGCTTGTGATCAAGGCTCGAGATGAGGGGGCCAACGCGACCCTGAACGTTACGGTGGATGATGATCTCTGCGTTGTGGATTCTTTCCTAACGATGGTGACCAATGACACAACGATCATTGGTACCAAACCAGATCTGATCAAAGGGACCATCGGAACTGATAGTGGCGGTAGTTCTGGAGCGGACGGAGGAGTTGGTGGAGATGGGAGTGATGCCAATGGAGTATCTGGTGAGGCTATCGACAATGAGATAACAGGGGGTGTTCTGTGGAACATTGATTGTCCGACCATCTACATGGTTGGAACCGAGATCTCGTTCAATACAGGAGACCTAACTGCATTGGGAGGAAATGGAGGAGATGCTGAAGGAGGTAGGGGGGGATTTGGTAATGGTGGTAA
>JANQNL010000117.1 GCA_028279585.1 Thermoplasmatota archaeon | reverse complement strand
CTTCGAGATATGGGCAAGGTACGGTCACTCCTGCGGTGAGGACTTCGACGCCGCGCAACACGCCATCGACTGTCCGAACTACGCTTTCGATAACCTCCACGACATGATAGCAATGCCCTGGACCACGTTCGGGTTCCTGGAGCCTATCACGATCAAGGTCCTTGACAGGAACGGGAAACCGGTTGAAGGCGCAGAGATAGGGTTCGATAACTGCGCTGACGGCTATGTTCTACCTGGTGAGACGGACGCTACAGGTACCTATACTACACCTTACTTCCAGACGGGAACCTGGAACATCTCCGCTCGTAAGGGTGGTTATCGTGGTGACCTTCTCTACCAGGACTTCAATGAAGAGGCTACCTTCACCATCAGGCTAACTGAGGACACCAGCGGTTCGGAGGCCATGGGTGGTCAGACCTTCCTTATCTTCGGTGTGATACTCGTTGGCGTCATCGGTGCTGTCGGAGTGTCCGCGGCCCTGTTCAAGAAGTTCAAGCCTTTCTAGGATCACTCTTCCTCTTGGTCCTCGAGATCATCTTCATCGTCAGCCTCAGGCTCCTCTTCTTCTTCGGGTTCTTCATCCTCGACGTCCTCTTCTGAGACCTCGTCTTCTGGGATGTCCTCTTCGAGCTCTTCCTCTTCTTCGAGGTCCTCTTCGTCCATCTCGGCCTCGGCGGCCTTCGGCTGCTTCTTGGGTCCCTTCTTCTTCGGAGGTGTCTTGTCCTTGAGGTGTTTGGGCTTCTCATGCTTCGGAGCAGGCTTCTGCTCTGGCTCTGGCTTCTTCATGTAGACGAACTTGAACGTGAAGGCCAGGACACCCACCAGCACGATGAGTATCAGGAAAGCGACGACGAACAGGTACCAGTAATCCAGTGGTCCCTTCTTGTCCTCTGCGGGAGGTTCGGTATCCTCGACCACTGTGAGGACAAGGGTCTCCTGCTGATCGTTCTCACCATCTGTTATCCAGACTGTCACGACGTGATCACCGGCTGTGGTATAGGTCACGTATACCGTGGTCCCAGACCCGCCTTCCGTCACTGGTGCGGAGCCAACATTGTCCCACCAGTAACCATCTTCATTGTCATAGTCCCACTTGATGACGAAGTCTGCTATGTCGTAACCATCCCCAAGTGCGATGGTAAGGACTATCTCCGTGCCAACTTGTACCTCGCCGGTGGGGTTTGCACTGATAGTGACATTGATCCTTTCCTCGATGACATCGACCGTGTGGATGACATCCACAGTATACTCAGCCATGTTATCATTGTCATCGAAGGCCGTGATGTTGAAGCGGATCTGTGAACCAACATACTGGCTGTCGTAGTTGAGCGTGGCGTAGCTTTCTGTGATGTCGTAGATGTCCACGGACATGACCTCGCTCTGCTCGACGACAGGGTCCACGTCGAAGGTGCCATACTGATAGTTCAGCTGATACCTGTTGAAGTCAGGGAGGCTCGTTGTTGTGAACGGCGTCCACGTGATGTTGACACCAGTGTCTGAACCTCCAGAGTCCGTGACCTCTGTGACAGCGAAGTCCTGGACCATGCCCGGTGCGGTTACATCGCCGTTATCGATAGGCTCTATCATGAACCAGTTATTGTCAGTTATTCCCTTGTTCTCCACACCGTGCCAGTTCTCCACAGTGACCACGCCATAGTATGTGGTACCATCAACCAACGCTGCTCCCTCGAACATGTCTATCTCGGTTTGGACCGTATTCTTAAATGCAATGCTGTCCACCAGGGTCAGACCGGTAACGGTCGATGCCGATGTGATATCTGTCAAGGACAGATAGATCCTGTAGAAACCGAAGGTGAAGTCTGCGGACTGGTCCCAAAGGACGGTGATGGAACCGCCATCATCGTTCGGCGTATCCATTGCCGAGACTCCGAGCAATGGGTTCGGAGCTGTGGTCCAGGAGTTGTTCTTGGCGAACAATGGTCCATCCCACATGCTGTCGGTTATTGTCATGTTCTCTATGTGGTTGTGGTCCCTGCATGTTACTGCGAAGTAGTACTTCTGGCCATCCACAAGTGGAGTGCCGTCGATGGTGGTTATCACAGTAGAGCTCTGGGTCATGTTCGTTATCATGACCTCGTAGGTGTAGACATCTATCTGTGTGAACATAGTGGTCTTCACATAGACCTTGTATGAGTCGAAGTCTGGTATGGTCACTGGGACCCATGAAACGGTGATCGCTCCGCCATTGTCTGCAGCGACGTCAGTGGCTGTGACACCGGTCATGACCGGAGGTGCATCGTCGTTGTTGTCAAGGCATCTGATAGGTCCGATGACATCCACATCAAGCTTGTCCTCGTTGCCTGCCCTGTCCACTGCGGTCACAGCAAAGTAGTAGTACTGGCCATTGGCCAGACCATCTACAGCGATAGTGACGTTGTCCACCTCGTCCAACATCATGACAGGGGTCATGGCTGAAACGTCTGTGAACATGGACTGGGAGATGTAAACGTTGTAATGGCCGAACTTCTCATCGCCTGATGCCCACCAGGTCAGGTTGATGGACCCGCCATCGTCGTCTGGTGTATCGAAACCTTCCAGGCCATAGATCTTCTCCGGGGCCTCATCGTCAGGAAGTTCATATGGCATAACGGATAGACAGTCGGAGAGCGGACCGTAGTTCCATCGGTCGTCACGACCGCGGACAGCAAAGTGATAGGTCTGCTCGGGGTCCAGTCCCTTTATGAGTATGACCTGCTCGGTCCCTGCGTCCTTTGGTGGCTGGACGAGCCACCACTCGGTATTGACAAGTTCCTGCTGGAACTCGTCGTAGATCTTGTCGTCCAGAAGCTTACCCTCGGTCTTGAAGTTAGCCTCAGTGAGCACTGTCGTGTTGCTGTAGCGAAGTTCAAGCTGCTCAACCTTACCGGAGGTGTTCATGCCATTGTCTCCCGGCCAGGTGAAATGAAGTTCTATCGAGTAATCCCAGAGGGATGTGTTGAGGATACCTGTCTCATTCCACAGAGGGACCTTGCCTGGTGGCAATCCGTCGATATTGAGCTTGTTATCGATCATCGGAGAGGTCACCATCGAGGTATCTCCCTCGGATGCATTGAACTCGAACTGCATGGAGAAGTCCCCGTGTGGGAAGGTGTCCATGTATGAGTAGAGGACACCGGACTTGTAGTCTGGGTCCATGTTCGTCGTTGTCATGTTGAAAGGACTATCAGCAAGTTCTGTGCCTCCATCCGTCATGTTGTAGATATGGACCATCACGGAGTTAGCTGGGTCTCCATCCCTGTCCATGTACGTGCACCGAATAAGGATCTGGGTAGAGGTGTTTCCCATTCCTGGGTTCGCAGGCTGGCTAGAGCTGTATGAGACCTGAGGAAGTGCATTGGCCTCGAGAATGTATGCTGTGCCACCTGCGCCCATTCCAGGAGCTCCTGCGAGCAAGACCGAAGTATTCCTGTAGGTTGCGTTAAGGGCTGCGCAGACAGAGAATCCGACCATGTCGCCTGCGTTCTCACCAACTAACATCGCACCTGCAGCTGTGATGCCCATGTTCTTGTTGGTGAACGGGGTGTAGTAAGCGTAGACAGTTCCGTTACCAGCTGCACCTGGTGCGCCGATGGCGACGTCCTCGCTGTTGAGGCCATCGAGGTTTCCTGCCCAGGATACATCGAAACCGAACTTATCTCCGGTGCTATCGCCGGACATCATGTGATCGTATGTTCCGCCAGCTGTGAGGTTGATGATGTTACCTGACATGCTGATGGTGGAGTCTGAAAAGATGTAGACCTCTCCAGTGCCGAAAGAGCCAGGTGCACCAATGGCCATCTCCTGGAAGTTTGAGCCCGTGAAATCTGTGAGGTTGGTAACGGACCATCCAAACAACGCGTCATCAGTTGGTCCATAGATGTTGACGCTCATGGCGTCTGCTGGCATCGGGTCCATCAGGGAACCGATCGGGAATACTGGCTGTCCCACAAGGTAGAACGCACCGCCAGCGTTATCGAAAGGAGATGGGGAGTTGGGTACGTCGAAGTATGGCGCACCCACCAATAGGTCTGGGACCTCGTCCTGACTGAACAGTCCTGATGTGAGGGAGAAGCCGAACTGGTCTCCTGCGTTGATACCGGTGATATTTAGATTGCAGGTCACATAGTCCAGGTCTCCAGTGGTTCGTGATGCTCTCCAAGCCGCACAGAACAGATAGACCTGTCCTTTGTCTGCGTCTGCGTCAGGGTCTGCCAGAGGGGCTCCGACTGCAAGGTCCACCTCGTTAGCAAGGTCGATGTTGAAGTTGCCAAGGCTTGCTACGGAGTGGCCGAACCTTGTGCTCGCTTCACCAGAGATGTTGATATCGGCGTTCGTATCGACGGAGGGCCCTCCGACATAGACGTAGGCCTTGTCCTCACCGGGCGCACCGATGATGATGTCGTCGTACCCATCGTTGTTGACATCGCCAGCCCAGGCCACTGCCCAGCCGAACTCGGACGATGAGCCCTCTGTGAAGGTCGCATCGGCCATGGTGGGGTCCAGTGTATCCACGGGGCCGAGGAAGAGGTATGCGCTATCCTCTCCAGGGGCACCTATGAGCACGTCTGGGTAGCTATCGTTGTTGAAATCGCCGCCGTAGGTCACGTTCCATCCATAGTCGGCCCCTGTCGTGGCACTGGTGCCAGTATACAAGGTCATCATCATGTCCGACCCAGCTGCCAGCGCTGCGAAGGCTGACACTAGAAGGACGGTCGCGATCAGAAGAACACTTACAAACCTGCTGAACCTGTTCTCTTTCATGGAGCTCACCGGTCCGGTGTGGTAACGGTCTTGCGGCCATCACCACGGGTACATTAAGCGTTTAGCAAAATGTCATCCCAGCGGTTCAATATCTTTGTTCAAGTAAATATTTTATTGGGTTTGAGATACGATGGGGTGTGTGATCGGTGGCCTTTTGATATCATGACTCTCCGGGATCAAACGTTCGGGGCGGTTTCCGTTCGTATCAGAACGTATATATCTTAATAGATTTATCAAATCGTGATAGAATGGTGTTCAGGACCATAGAGATGCGCGAGATCGGATTCGAAGTTCCCATATCAAAACGGGATGCGATAAAGAAAAAGATCTCGGAGCTTTATCAGGGGGAGTTCGAGTTCGTCGAAGATGGGGAGATGTTATGGGTCAAAGGCGACCTTCATAACAGGTACAAGCGGCGCAAGATACTTTTTATCATGAGTGGTGGTGAGATTGGGGCGGATGTATAGGTCCTTGGTAGTTGTTGGCCCTGAAAAAGAGAAGATGGTGGTCGCGTTCGTCGATTCCGGTGCTGACGAGACTGTGATCAGTGAAGCATTGGCTGACGAGCTAGGGGTCAAACTGTATGGTACTTATAGATCATATTCTGCATCTGGCCACAAGATAGAAGGTCGATTTGCGCAGGTCAAGTTCAAAGACGAGGACCTTGAGATCGATCTTGAGGTCGGTGTCTCTGACATCCCGTTCGGTAGTGAGTATTCAGATGAGGAAGGCGTGGATGTGATCCTCGGGGTGGATTTCCTACAGGATGCCGGTGTCAAGCTGGATTTCGTTCGCTGACGGCGCTTGTAGGTGTGGGCCGGGCCGGACTCACTCCTGATCCTTGAACCCATCCCACCTACTCTCGAAGATCCTCCACGTCGGAAATCCCATCGACGAGATGTACGTGTTGAACTTCAGCATCTCCTCTGGGCTCATCCCCTCCTGCCTGGCCTTTATCCTCTGGCCCCCAAGAGAATAGCATGGGGCATACCCGACCATTCCCTGGAAGATGAAGATCTGGTTGAACACCAGCTTGTTGGAAAGACCGGTCCTTTCAGCACCCCAGTTCGCAAACTCTGCAATGCTCTGCTTACCAGAATTGATCCTGGAATCGCCGATGGCCCGGAGGAACCGAACCACTCGCCACTGCAACACGATGAACTCCATCTCATCCATGAGCAGCTCCAGGTCTCCAAGGCCCTCGAGCATCTCGATGAGAGCCTTCTCCTTGGCCTCCAGCTCATCCTTTGGTGTGGAGCCAAGCTTTCGAAGCAGTCCCTGGGCCTCCTGTTCGCGATTGAACGATATGCCATCAGTGATTATCATGGCAAGCTGTGAATGGATGAGCTCTGGCACGGAAGGGTCGGCCGCGTACCTGGTGGATGAATTGGAGAAGTTCACGCAGTGGCCATACTCCTCGTGGATGAGCGTCTGAAGCAGCGATGGAATGCTCACAGCCGGTGAGACCTTATCACTGGTCGTCAGGAAGAACACGTTGAACGGTTTGTCCGAGAAGTAGTCGAACGAGCTCATGGCCGCGGTTGGAATGAGGTTCACCAGGTAGTCCGGCGTCTCCACCACCCTGGTATCATAGTTCGGTGTGATCCCGCAAAGATGCTTCACAACGACCTTCTCGAACACCGATCTGAAGCTTTGGACGAAGCCCACAGCCTCGGCAACTGGCACAGATCTACGCTCGTTCATCGAAGCAGTAACGGCCTCGACGGTCTCATCACAACCATAAGCACCAGCGAGCTTCTTCACCACGGCCTGATACTTCGGAAGGTCCTGGGCCAACCACTCCTGGCCCTTGGCCTCGATCTCGTCAACGGTCTCGGTGTAGCCGTACATCTCTTTACAGATGAGCGGGTAGATCTCGGACCGACCAATGTCCCCACCATCATTCTCAAGGATCGAGAAGACCTCGTCGAAATGGCCCTTGTCCACACCAGGATGTTTAAAGTGAGAGAGGTACTCCTTCAGGTCCTCAACGAGCTTTTCCCCAGACGGCCTCAAACCCGGTTCGTCCTCGATCATGGCCTGGATGATACCGATGGCTCCCTTGGTGTTGTTGTTGATAAGGACCTTGACCTCTACCGGCCAATCCTTGGCGATCATCCTTTTCTTGACATGCACGAGAGCTTCCCGCTGCTGGTCCATGAGGTCGGACAGATGCTCAACGACCACGCCTTCGCGGACCATGTAGCCATAGAGCACCCAAAGGATGCTGTCAGGGAACATGTATGGCTCTTCGAACAACAACTCCCGCCGAAGCCAGGTCAAGGTAGCTGTTTGGGAATCATCAGGTCCGGAGCTCAAAAGGACATCAATATCGGACTGGGCCTTCTCAATAGCCTCGTCCGTGGGCATGAACACCTTGGAAACAAACTTCTCAATGCCTGCGTTGTAAGCCGTCGTGGGATGGAGTTCGCACCACAGCTCGAATATCTGTTGGTCGAGGTCGCTCATCGTGGTCACCTTGTGGGGTGTATCTCCAACGGCATATTTCAAACAACCGTTCGTTATGGAAGGGATTAAATAATCTAATCCACTCTTTCGACCAATGAGCTCTCTGGCCCAGTCATTGCTCCAAGAAGTCGAGAGAAAAGATGTCCTAATCGGTAGGCCATATACCTTACCCAGGATCAATGATGAACCATCATTTTACGTTTCATTTGGCCAGATCAATACAGGGGATAAGTTCAATGAGATGGCCTATGGCATCAGTCTGAACAAAGGGGAGGCCCAGCTAATCATGCTTGCTGAGGCACTAGAACGATTCCATCTTCTATATCCAAGGGCTAATGAACAAGTCATTGCCAAGCATAAAAATCTCCAGGGCCAGACGCTGGATTTAACATCCTTCTGTTATCATAGGCCTCACAAGTCGATTGAGAAGACACTCGCTGATCGTGAGATATCATGGACCGGTATGAAGAAATTAGGATCAAGGAAGACCTACTTCGTTCCAACCCAGGCCATATTCTGGCATGAGGGATATCGTTTGAAAAAGAGTGAATCCTCACTTGCGATCTACGCGACGAACGGGTCTGCTTTTGGAACTGATCATGATCAGACCATCTATCGGGCTGTTTGTGAAGCTATCGAACGTGATACTATCGTGAAACATTTCATAGAACAAAAGCCTCCAGAGCAGCTTAAAATGAAGAAAGTTCCAGGGTATCTTAGATCGATGGTTGAAAAATTACATCGGTATAAATTAAAAGAGACCATATTGATGTTCGATAACCAATATGGGACCAATGTCATAGCAGCCCTTATTGAAGATGAGACTGGCCATATCCCAAATTACACAATAGGGTTCGGATGCGACACAAACATTAACCTAGCCATCAAGAAGGCGATTATGGAAGCCGTGTTATCAAGAGTATCCCTTCGGTATTTTGTTCTGAACGACAATCCAGATCATGACGGAGATGTAGCGCTTAGAATGAGAAAACACATCAAACGATGGTACTCAGATGGGCTTCCAATTGAACTCCAATTTTTGATGAATGGTGGAGCGGTGGATATGAGTCGAAGTCGAAAGAAACCAGCTGACGTGATCGGGAAATTACATGAGCGAGTGTTTTACAAAGTTATTCGCAACAAGAGCCCTTTATACTACGTAGCCAAGGTCATCATTCCAGGGATGTTCTACCTATATTATGAGAAGAGCGAATTTCCTCGTTATCATCCGGACCTCGAGGACCATAGGTTCAAATATCGAGAACACCCCTTCTTGTGATATGGATTCGAACAATGGCCATTTTGGTCTTTATCTCTTCAAGGGCTATCCTCGGATGAGTGTGGTTCATGAACAACCCTCCAGATCCAAGACTGAAGCAGTTGACATCGACATACTACATCGATGCATATACCGAACCTTTAGAGAATCCATAGGTAAGATGTCACACAATGGCCCTCCAATACAATTCCCAATCAATCTTTACATCATCAACTTCAGCCTGAATGGATTAAATCCAGGTGCCTTCTTCTATTCAATCCCAGAGGATGCTATTCTCGAGCTCTGGCCTGGACGCTATAAGACCATGATCGTTGATGGTGTTGAAGGGAAACCCTCCATTAGGAAAGCTCACGCCCTGCTCGTGTTGACACTCTTCTCTCAGTCTGATGGGGCTAGTGAAAACAATGAAAAAGCACTGGCAGAAAGGACCATAGTGAATGTATCCGAGAGAATGAAGAGTGAAGGATATCGGTCCAGTGTCATTATCTCTGCTTCAGCAGATAAGCTCTACAGACAGGTATTGGACTACTCGGATAACGAATGGGCTTGGATAGAATGTACTATCCAGTGCTGAACTATATGTGCCCACAAATGAGTTTTCCACATATGAGGTTGAGAGCCACAAACTGTGGCATGTCAGGATCAGCCTGATCCATCATGTATACCCCGGGACTCGTCTCCATAATTCCACCGAAAGGGATGATGAGAAAATGAACATCAAGAAGGTATATAATTTTAACCCCCACAAAAACGGCAGGAGAATGGTGGAAACTATGGACACTTTCACATAGCCGAGATTACATAGAATCCCTTTCACATGATGTTCTAATCAAGAATTAACAAAACTGATAGATATTGGGGGATAGTTTTTTAACTACGGTAATATACTTAACAATCATGGGTGCCAAGGGGAACAACGCTGGTATAGGTCATCCCAAACCAATCATTGACATAGGATTAAAGGAATTATTTTATCTTCAAGATAAGAAGAATGGATTCTGGCTATACAAGAAGGATGAGCGATCAGATCCATTTGGGACAATGTTTGATACCCTAAGTGCAGTCAGAACACTCGATAAGAAAACCCGATTTCCAGTATCTTGGGAGAAATTTCCCTTGCCCACTGAGTCAACAGAATCAAACATGGATGTTTGGGACACTATAATGCTCTATAAGCATTTTCAAAACTATCAATCTAAAGATATAGGATATCAAAAGTGCAAATCGAGTATCATTGATATCATCACTCCACGCATGAATCAGCTGTATGAGGAGTGTGAAATAAATACACCAGGCGACTTTGTAGGTCTCGCACTCTGGTGGGAATATAATCAATCATTAGATAGATCACGCCTCGATGAATGGTTAAGTGTTAATCCAACTCTGAATCCAAAGAACATGGGATTAACCAAAGTGGTTGCCCACAAGGTAGCACTTCATAATTACCTAAATAGAAAAAGAAACCGTCAATGGAAGGTAGATTTGAAGAAGATCCACACTGACCTAATTGAACATTTCAATCCTGTGTTGAGACATAACCATCGACCAGAAGACTCATATAATAACGAGCTGAAGGCCTACGTGTGCTCAAATATCTATACCCTGGGTGAGAATCGAAGCTCTGTAGATGCATATATGTGGCTAATGGACCATTTTGACCTTTACAAAGAAAATCCCTTTAGCCTAGCCTATATAATAAAAAAGATGAGAGATGCTGCTGTTGAGAAGAATATTATCGTCACAATGAGTATGAGAGATTACAGTGAATATCAAACAGCCCAAATTTTTACTGAATCAAAATGTATGGAGAAGATGCTTGTCGATCCTGATTTTAATGTCCCTGTTTCAGTAGCTGTTATTCCCACAAGGAAACCTCGCAGCATCAAGAAGCTTCTTGAATCCATCTCACCACCGTTCAAAGATACTAACTACAGTCGAGTGGGAGAGACCTATGTTATTGACGGATTCTATTTCAAAATATCTGACACTGACGTTAGTATAATCATAAACAATGCATTTCTGGTTGAGCGAGAAGCATACCTAAAAAACAATCTACCAACCATTGATGGTCTCAAGCTGTCACCAATTGATTATAAGGTATTGTCAAAACTTTATACAGAAAAATTTTTCGTCGAGTATTCAACCATACTGCGGACAAATAAATACGATGCAACGACTAGAAATACACTAAAGAACGCTAATCTAATCACTGTGGAACGGAGGTATCCGGGGGGTAAAGAAACCCGAGGACCACCAAGCTATTGTGCCAAGCTAACTCAAAATGGAATTAATACTGTTAACCGATTAGAAGGAAGGTTTTTATCTTTGATTGACTTTGCTGTGTTTCGCAAAGGCAAGATAATACCTCTCGTTAACAGGATACTGAGAACTGTTAACTCGACGTAAGTCCCTTTCTGAATTGTTAATTGCTTTCAATGTTTACCAGGTAATTTAATTGGTAAAGGTAATCAAGACAATATACATGTTGTACTTCTTCATTCCCAAATTTTCTATTTTCATATTTTTATGGCCCGAGATGTATGTATTCTCGGTGAAACAATGTCCGGACAAAAGACGTCTGTGCTTGCTTTCCTCCTCTTTGCTGTGCTCAGCATCGTTGCTATTGGTGCAATAGTGCCAGGTGCAGTGGCCTATGAGGAGACTGGTGGAGAGACGATCCAGGCCCTGCCTGGTGACCTTCTCAGAGTTGAAATGACCGTAGAGGATTCCAGCGCCGATGTCCTCACCTACTACTACTCGATCGTTGACAGGACGACCGGGCTCGTTTCGTACTCAATGTCCTCAGAGTACAACTACGCATATATGGAGAGCCCGATGGAGCCTGGCGAATACGTCGTCAAAATCGAGGTGCATGATGACGACGGCGGTGAGGCGAACGCTCAGGTATACCTGACCGTCCTTGAGTGCCCCTTCCATCTCATCAACGATGAGATCATCTGTGCTGAAGGAGATAGCGTTACACTGGATATGGAATGGCTCCTTCCGGCGGATGATGCTTTCAGCATCAGCTGGGGCGATGGAGAAATAACAGATTATTCATGGACTGGTGGCTCACCGAGCCATACTTACATGGATGACCTGGACGGAGAGATCGTAGTTACCCATACAGAGAGCGGCCTCTCCAGAGTGTGCCATATCACTGTCCTGAACCAGGCCCCCCGTGTCATTCAGTATGAGGTCATAAGAGTGTATGAGGGTGACACCCAGGGCGGCGATGTGGTCATTGACCAGTCAGAGGAAACCATCAGCGTAGCATCTGTTGATGTGGAATATCCTTTGGCCAGGTATACCGCCACCAACTCAGAGGCCTCCTCGAACGGTGGTAGAGACAACGATGAGAACACCAACCTGTGGTTTGTCGATCCAGTGTTGATTGTTATCATCATTCTGATTGCTGCGGCCCTCGGGGCTGTGGCTGTGGTCAGCTGGAAGCTGTTCCTATGAGCTCCCTGCCAGCAACCCTTACCCCCCCGGCCTCCCGGGGGGGGCTCTTCTTTTTAATCCTTCTAATGATCATTCTCCTTTCCCTGGCTCCTGCTATTTCTGGTAGTGAGGACAAGTGCTCGATCTCCTTCGAGACAGGTATATCCTGTCAAGGCAATATCAAGTTCGAATACTCAGCTGCGATGCCGCCATCCGGTCCAATCTACGGTCAGAAGGTTGTTGTCGTCGGTTATGAGGACCTCTATGATGATGTCCATGCCTATCCCATTATTAGAGCTAACGAAGTCATCAAGAACGAGAGAGCTATGATAAGATATTCAATATCCATTAGTACAGATGTAATGGGCTTCGACCCGTCCATTATCGACAGGGATTCTATCCCCTACAAGGAATCCTATATAGATCCAACATCAGCTGATGTCCACAGGCTAGGAAGATCCATTGCACGAAGAACCACGGACCCGTATAGTCAGATCATGGAGGCCTATGCGGAGGTTAAGGGTATGGGATATCGTTTTCATACGGACCCATACCCGACTGCTCATAGCTTAACTATGTCGAATGGATCGGATTGTGATGGGCTATCAACCCTGTTGATAGCACTACTGCGGTCTGACCAGCTGCAGATTCCAGCTTGGTTCGAGGCTGGAGTTGTCTTCGGGAGAGACGGGGTTGGGCTACACCATGCATGGTGTGTATGCCTCATTGATGGAGGGCTGATATACCTTGATCCTGCTCGAGAGATCATTGGCTCCGATCTCGCATGTGGAGATACGATTCTGAAGACGTTTTCCCAAGTTACCGTCAATGCTGACCATTCTCTTGGGTGGCAACCTATCATGAATTATTATCGCCCGTGGCTGGTCCAACCCTCACCAGGGGCATCCTATACACTCTTACCAGAAATCTACACAATAGCCGACTTCTCCAATAACCCTGCCTCCAGCAGCGGCATAGGATCCTCTAACGTTGATGTTGGAGACCATCCATTGTATCCCGTTACAGTACTTACTGCCGTCACAGCAATCCTTCTGTGGTATGGAGTCGCTGTTATCATCAGTAGGTCCAGAATGAATAAGTGAGGGTGTGTGGATTGGGCCTACGCAGCCTTGGCCTTGGCTGCAGCCTTCCTCTTGGCCCTGGCCGCACGCCTTTTCGCCTTCTCCTTCTCCAGCTCCATGGTCTGCGCTTTGATCCAGAACGTGGGGGCTAGGACCTGAAGGCACATGAGGACGCCGATCTCTGCCACTACGACCACCCAGTTCTGCATGGCCATCATGTATCCTGCGTGGACACCGATGGGGGTGGTCATTGCGTAGCAAAAGCCTGTAAGGACTGAGAATCTGTTCATGGGCTCGAATCCGGGCAGTACACATCATTTATTTCAGGCTTTTGGCGAGTGGACAATGATTGGACAGCGGTTTCTGCTCACCGGGTAAGGAACTGTTCCAGGTTTCTTATATACCCTTACGATCAATAATTCCATTAAGAGGTGTTAAGATGAACACGAAAATCGTAGCTGGACTATCTCTGGTCCTGATCCTGATGTTGACACCAATGGTGTCAGCCCAGAGCCTGACCGCAGGAGATGTCGATGACAACTTGAACTTCGACCTCTTTCTGGATTACTTAGATGATTCATACGAGACACACGGCCAATCCTTCCCTTCACTTGAGCTCGATGATCGGGTAACGATCATCATCAGGGACTCCAATGAGAAAGGTGTGTCGAACGCGGAGGTTAAGATCACAGATGTAACAAGCGAGAAGGTCCTTATTGATTCATATGCTGGAACAGATGGTGTTTTCAGGTTCTTCCCAACCTACGATGGGGCAAAGGGAAACACCGAGTTCAAGATCGAGGTGACCCCTCCAAAAGGAGATACGACCAAGACCTATGACCTAGACCTGGACGATCTGGATGACGATCGCATTGTGCATATCAACTTTGATTCAGCGGTCGCTGAACCCCCTGAAAAGCTTGATCTTGTGTTCGTCATTGATGCGACTGGTAGCATGAGCGATGAGCTTAGATACATAACCAACGAGTTCTCGAACATCATCAGCAGCCTCACTGATTCCTATGGTGATGTGGATATGAGGTATGGGTTGGTAATGTATCGGGACAAAGGGGACGCTTACGTCGTCAGGGATTACGACTTCACTTCAAGCTTACAGACCATGCAGTCCCAGCTCAACGAACAAAGCGCCAATGGTGGAGGGGACTATCCAGAAGCGATGGACCAAGGTTTGGAAGCTGGAGTGGACCTAGAGTGGAGGACTGGAAATGTCGTTAGGATGATGTTCCTGGTAGCTGACGCACCCCCTCATTCAGGAAACTATGGCAAGACCATTGATATTGCCGGAGAGGCAAGAGAGGCTGGCATTCACATTTACCCACTAGCAGCATCAGGAGTCGCAGACGAGGCAGAGTTCATTATGAGAGTAGCTGGAATCCTGACCCATGGTAGGTACATCTGGCTTACTGATGATTCAGGTATCGGTGATTCCCATGCAGAACCGCATATCAAGGGATATGTTGTGACAACCCTCGATTCATTGATCGAGCGGGTAGTTGCATCCGAACTCGAAGGAAAGAGAGTTGAGCCAAAGCAGGAGGATATCCTCAGAACGGTTGGGACCGTTAAGGATGGTGTTATCCAAACTTCGATACCAACGAGGAGTGATAATTCAACCAATGGGACCACAGGTGGTGGAGAGGGCGGAAGTGATACAGATGGAGGTGGTGCAGGTGGAGGAGATGGAGGCAGCCCAGGTATGGGTGCTGTTGATGGAGGAGATTACATGCCCACAGACGGTGGACGTACAGAAGGGGCTGGTGGATCTGGTGGTGGAGGTGATGGGGAAGAAATATCTGCCAGTGATAGTGCACTACCAGGTTTCGGGATCATATCGGTCCTTGGAGCCATAGGAGTTGGATCATTGATAGCCATCGCATATAGAAGAAGGAGGAAGAAAGATGCATAGGATACAGCGCAATTTCCGTTCGTTCCATGAAGCTTTAAACAGTGCATGCCCGTCGACTGACCATGATCACGACCTGGATACAGGGAAACCGCCTATACATCGTCGCCCTGATCGTGGCCCTCATAGGCACCCCAGTTCTCCTGGGCCTCTCCATCCATGACCAAGGAGCCACCGTCCCCTTGGCCCGCTTGGCGGACCATTGGGGTGAGTCTGTCTCCTGCCAGGGAACACTGGTGGGTTACAATACCAGCGGAGCTCCGGTGGAGGCTTACCTCTTCGATGACGGGGTGACGGTCAAGGTCGTGGCCGAGTACTGGCCAACCAATGCGCCTAGGCTGTACGAGATTGTCCAGGTCAAAGGTAGCGTGCTGGGTTCAAGCTTGGACCCTATCGTTTACTGTTCAGAGGCTGGAGGGATTCGTTCCCTCGGATGGGATCGCCCAACGGAGGTCATCCTATCCGAGATCTCGAACTCCACTGCTGGCATCTACAGGACCGAGTGCATCGTGTTCGACGTGTGGTCAGGTTGGGATGATGGCACTATCTGGGTAAGGGACCTGGAAGGACTAGAAGAACCTCTTGAGGTCGAGTGCCCAGCCGGTGTCAACCAACTCATCCCCGGAGACCTGGTCGAACTTGGGCTTGTGAGCAATGGGACCGATCTACATTGCTACCACACGGACCATACCGTGGTCGTAGGTCATGTAGAGCCTACGGTGTTGGACATCCCCCTGATCGTCTCAAGGTACTGGAACGCTCCAGAACTAGTCCTGGACCAGTATCTCGGACTAGTTGGATACGTGAAGTACGAGCCATACTCCGAGGGACCATGCACCATCGCTCTGTGTGAGAAGTTAGTAGACCCGAGATACTCCATCTCTGCAAAGGTGGACTCTGGCTTCGGCCTGCACATGGGGGACCTCATAGAGCTCAAAGGCCGGTTGGAGCCACGGGATGGACGCCTGGACATGGCCTTCGAAAGTGAAAACACAAGGATCGTGACTTCACACGGTCCGTGGCGGATGGACCTGGAAGAGCTCGTTGAGGATCCAGGACCGTTCGATGGTGTCCAGGTCTCTGTGCTCGGGTCATACGTTGACTCGGACCCACCGCTGCTAACAGAGTGCAACAGAAGTCTGATCCTGGTCAGTTCTCCCCCATGCGAGAACAATACCCTCGTTCGAGTCCATGGAACCTTCGAGCTTGTTAAGGGTTGGCAGCAGAGCTTGAGCTATGGTATCAATGTAAGCAGGATAGAGAAGGTCTAACGGCGCCTTCGTGGCGGAGCCCTTCTGGCCTGACCCCGGCGAGCTGGAGCCTGCCTCCTACGAGCCGGTGCCTGTTTGCGTCGTGGAGGTGGAGACCGTCCGCGGCGTGGTGGCTGCTTGCTCTTCCCCTTTCTCCTTGCCTCCAGCTGGAAGATGGAGCCGGCAACGGCAAGCCCCATGAGCAGCACAAGGGCGATGATATTGGAGATGAACGCCTGGAACGGAGCAAGACTTGTGAGAAGTGTGTGGACAGAATAGCTCACCATGATCGCTCCCATACCGGCCGTAAGCACGCAAAGAAGCTTCTGGGCAAGCAGCATAGCGACGACAAAGACCACAAGAGCTGCCAGGAACGCGATGATCAGGACCATGTACATGTGGAGCCCGAAGGAGTTGGCAACACCGATGCATATGAGGAACGCCAGAGCAGCGATGGAGAAGGCGATGAAGCCGTGGAGCATGCGTTTTGCAGACCATGCACCGAATACCAACCCAAGGATCACGCATATGGCGATTATCCCAATGGCGATCATCTCGCCAACGGGGACCAGCATCAACACAAGCGTTCCTATACCAAAGCCTAGGGCCGCACCGATTATGGCGCCGATGACTATGGCTAGTGTTGATATTATCCGCTCTCCGAAGAAGGCAAAGAATATCCCCAGGACTATCAGGAGCGCAAAGATCACAAGGACGATGATCCCAGCCATTGTCAGGTCTACTGCCATCTGTTCTACCCAGACCTTATTAATCGTCCATCTGTAAAAAGATTTTCTTCCATTTGTGCAGAGATTTGACAAGGACCAACCCTTTATACCATCGCCCGCAATGACCCGTCGATGTCCAAGCAAGTAGAGCTTCTCTCGCCTGCGGGTTCTGAAGAAGCACTGGAGGCCGCCCTCGTTGCAGGAGCGGATGCCATCTATCTTGCTGGAAAGAAGTTTGGCGCCAGGAGGTTCGCGGATAACTTCACCCCAGAACAGCTGACCGCAGCCTTCGACAAGGCACACTCCTACGGTGCCAGGGTCTATGTCACCATGAACACGCTCATCAGCGATAGGGACATGGACAAAGCGGTCGAGTTTGCCACTTGGCTCCGCAACACTGGAGCGGACGCGGTGATCGTCCAGGACCTTGGAATGATGGCGAAGCTTGCCAAGGATGTTCCTGGCATCGAGGTCCATGCATCCACCCAAGCCACACTTCATAATATTGGGGGTTTGAGGGGAGTTGCAGCTCTGGGAGCAACCCGGGCGATCCTTGCCAGGGAGACGCCGATCCATGAGATCGCCAAGCTCTGCCAAAGCTCGCCCATCGGTGTGGAGGTCTTCGTCCATGGCGCCCTGTGCTACAGTTACTCTGGACAGTGCCTTTTCAGCGCAATGATCTCTGACAGGCCCGCGAACCAAGGCTCGTGCACTCAACCCTGCAGGCGTCCATACAAGGTACGGGACCACACAGGAGAGCCCTTTCCGAAACATGACCCGAACGCAGACCCCGCTGGAAGATATGTGTTGAGCACAAGGGACCTGTGTCTGGTCCAGAACCTGCCGCAGCTCGTTGAAGCTGGGGTTTGTTCCATCAAGATCGAAGGCCGCATGAAATCCCCAGACTATGTGGCAACGGTCACGTCCATCTACAGAAAGTACCTCGACCTCTCCATGGCTGGTGAGGATGCGACCGTTGCCCAAGAGGACCTGGACAGGCTCTATCTTGCATACAATCGGGAGTTCACCCAAGGTTATGGGTTCGGACATCGTTACAATTCACTTCTCAACACGAACCGTCCGGATAACCAGGGGTTGCACGTAGGTCAAGTTGTCTGGGTCGACCTCGGTAGAAAGAGGATGCGGGTCAAGCTCATCGAAGGCCGGACCATCAAGCCCGGTCAGATCCTGAAGCTTGTTTCCGGTCGCGACTATCGGGCACACAATACCAACATCAACGCCGCAAAGATGGAGAACATCCAACCAGACGTTGTTGAGCTCAATAGCCCAAGGGATGTTCCCGAAGGTGCGCTTGTGTTCGCCACTCCGATACCTGGTCGGGATTGGAGGAAGGAGACCACGCGGTATGCTCGGAGGTGGCCTACAATGGTGGTCCTGAAGGAGGGGGAACCGCCTGCAGCTTCCGTCGATCT
>JANQNL010000081.1 GCA_028279585.1 Thermoplasmatota archaeon | reverse complement strand
TTGGTCGTGAACATGGAGATGGCCGTGGAGACCATCCCTCCTGTAGATGTTCCAAGGGTTCCCTGGATGTCGAAGGTCACATCCCTTCCTGATAGATATTCTGTAGCTAGATCTCTCAGAACATCGTTATCGACAGAATCGCTATCGAGGACCAGGTCGAAACCTGTGGTCCCCTCGCCGATAGAAAGGTCTGTTGCTGTTATGGTGCCCAGGCTTCCGATGTCGGATGTGACCTGGAACGAAGCTTCTTCCAATTCAATGGAGATCTTGGACTGGGTCGTGAACTCCACATGCGCCCCAAAGCTACAATATGACCCATGTGCAGCTATCATCGTAAGGTTCGAGATGGTTACGGGTATATTGCCAAGTCCTGGGACATCGACATCTTTGTCGATGCTCACAGGAACTGCTATGATACCAAGAATACCTTGGGACCGTACGTTCAGTTCACCATTTACAGAGATGGGCGCTGAACTCGAACCAAGTAACTGCTGCAGGAACGCGTCCTGGATAGTTGTGTCCGATACCACAAGTGCGCTCTGGACGATAGTTGAGCCATCTTCGATATCTGAACCACTGATCGATGCCTTTCCTAGCATCGATCCTTCATATTTGACGTCCACATCAAGCGAATCGAATGATACGGATATGCCAGAGGGTGTTGTGACGTCGAGACCGAGCTCCAAGATGATCGCTTCATCAGTGGAACTTAGTACCTGAACAGAGGTGATGTCTATCTCGGTCGCTGCTGTCTGGGAGCTTATGATACCGTATCCTATGACCGGCGCTAGGATCAAGATGATCGCCACACCAATGACCGCAATCACAGCAATGATCGGTACTGGGTGAAGATAGAAGGGTCTGGACTTTTCAGCACCCTCTTCGGACTGGTCTTCCTTCTCTTCATCGATAGGTTCATCCTTTTCGATGGATTCGTCGTCTGAAACCTCATCATCGGGGGTGTCCTCAATGGGTTCATCCTTATCTTCTGGAACATTTTCAGATGGGTCCTCGGATACCTCTGGAACCTCTTCATCGACCTCTTCGGTGGCCTGGGGATCTGGGGTCTCTTCTGTTTCTTCCATCTCAAGCTCTTCTTCCAGGGTATTTTCGTTCTCTTTTTCCTTTTCCATGGTCTCCGCCCCGCTGTATCTGGGACGGTAATGTAGAGGAGTTAGAAAATCTTTCTTGTCAACGGTTAAGGTCACAGACCATCCCAAAGAACTCGAACGTCTTCTTCTTGGTCCGGATCCTATACCTCTCGCGTTTTTTGAACCCGAAGCTCTTATAGAGCCGCTGGGCATCCTTGTTCCACGTCTCGACGTCGAGGAGCATGGCGTCCGATCCATTCTTGCGGGCTTTGGTCATAGCATGGTCCATGATGAGCGAACCATATCCTTTGTTCCTGTGTTCCCTGTAGACCGCATAATTACAAAGGTATGCCTGGTTGGGCTTCAACTTGGCCATTTTCTTATCAGCTGTAAGGATCACCGGCCCATGGGCCGCAAGCGTGATAGGTCCCATGGATGCAAGGAAATACCTCACCATTGGTAAGAACGTACCATGCTCCTGCTCGTACGTGTAGACCGTACCCAATCCTACGGGCTTGTTGTCCACTTGGACGAACATGGAATGAGCTCTTTGAAAGATACCGTCCGGTGTGTGGTAATTATGAGCAAGGACATTCTCGGCTTTAGGACCAAGTAGAGCTGGAAAGAACTCTGGAGCAGAAAGCACAGCTAACTCTCCGAACTGCTTGTCCCAATTTGGTTTACCTACCACGACCTTGGCCTTGACCATGGCTGCACCGTAACGATAAAGGATACTGGCTCCGATTTAAGCGTTTCCTATGCTCGTTCACAGCAACAAAGCGGTGTTTACAAATAACTTTATTACACGGTGCTCGACCTTCTACTCAAGAGAAATCACAATGAGCGAGGAACGTAAGGCAAAGGGTGCCGTGATAAACGGATACCTCAAGTTCGTGAAGAAGACCTACGGAGCCAAGGGTCTTGAGGATTGCAAGGCCGCTATCGGGATCGATCCTTCTACGATCAAGGACGGTCTCTGGTATGAGGATGCGATAAATGACCGCATCTTCACATGGCTGGAGGAAACACACGGCTTCTCGGCTGTGGAGAAGGCTAGTAGGTACACCACCAAGGACCTGGGCCTGATGTCCTACATCGTTCGATTCGTCAATGTCAAACGCATTCTCAAGGAGTTTCCGAAGAACTATCAGACACTTTTTGACTATGGAACTTTGGAAGTGGAGTTCATTGACGATAACAATGCGATACTTCGTCTGTATGATGGTGCAACATCGAAGTATTCTTGCCCAGCTTGGATGGGTGCGTTCTACGGTGCCTTGGAGATGACCAAGACCAAAGGTAGCGTTGAGGAAACGAAATGTCAGTTCAAAGGAGCTGATCACTGCGAGTTCAAGATATCTTGGGAAGGTTAGAAGTCCAGGTTATCTAAGTCGTCGAGGTCGTCCAGATCATCGAGCTCGTCGTCACTGAGATCATCTTCCATATCCCCAGCATCTTCCTCGAGGTCGTCCTCTCCATCCAGATCGTCAAGGTCGTCCAGATCCTCAAGGTCGTCCAGGTCCGAGGAATCGAGCTCTCTCTCCTTTCTAAGTTCTGCTCTTTCCTGCTCGGCAAATATCTCCTCTGCGTCAACGACCTTTTCTTCCACATCTTCGAGGTTGACCTCAACAGCATCCTCGTCCCCAAAGGTGGCCTGCTTGATTCCGAACTGTGCTCGATCGTCATCGACCTCGTCAGTGGTTTTCTCATCCCCCTCCTCCTTCTCCTTCTTTCCACGCATTATCATGAACAGGACTATGCCGCCAATGATGACCGCGATGACCACTAGGATGAGCATTACAAGGGCTGCAATGATTGGGGTGTTGTTCTCGGTCTCTCCGTCCACAGGACCATCCTGCCCGTCGGTCTGGTTGTTGCCACCTCCTCCCGTGTTGTTGTTGTCTCCACCTCCTGAAGTGTTAATAGAGAGGTTCAGCTCAGTTGTGAACTCGAACTGGTAGATAGGTATCAGTATGTTGCCTGCAAGGTCCTTGGCACCCCAGTCCACAACGATGGAGTATGTCGTGTTGTATTTCAGGTCCCCCTCGATAAGGATGGTCAGAGTAGTGTTATCATCGTTCCAAGATGGGGACGTTGTGGCCCATGGATACATGAGCAGTACAGCATCCACGGTGGTCGTGTTCATCGGTTCGGAAAATGTTATCGAAATGTCAGTTTCAATGGATACGTTGGTCGTGGCGTTGGCTGGACTTGTTGAGACGACGGTAGGCCTTTCCAGGTCAGGTTCTAGCTCAGGTTCTGGATCCAGTAGGTCGATGGTTATGTCCAGTGTGTCCGATCCAGTGTTGCCTACACCATCTGTTACAACGGCCGTTATGGTGTAGTTCCCCTCGGGAAGTTCTGTCACGTTCAGGAAGGATTCTATGAACCCTACCGGTGCATCGCCATTGTATAACGTGTTGTTGACCGGTCCTGTGTAATAGATAAGGATGTGCTCCGGACCGCTCTCCTGGTCCGCGAAGTTCAGCTCCAGTGTGACGTTCTCGTCCAGGGTCTGGTCATCCAGGGCCAGGATGTCTATGGTCGGGTCCACAAGGTCCAGACGCGCATCCCAGGAACTAAGAAGGGAGTTCCCTGCCTTGTCCAACACATACACGGCTGTTGTGATGTAGATGTCATCCCAGACCATGTTCGCTGCTTCGTGGTCGAACTCAACAGCCCAACTGTCGCTGCCATTTGTGTCCGCTATCGTTGTGATGTTGAACCCGTCCGCCGTGAACCTGAACTCTACAGTGTCGATGTTCGTCTCGTTCAGCTCGACCGAGAACCATTTGGGTCCACCGGCCACCCATGAGTCTGTGGTCGGGGTCTCGTTAAAGGCCTGTGGGGCCGTGTTGTCAATAGTGACATTGAACTCCACCGTGGTCCTATGTCTGACCTCGTCCACCATGACGACCTTGAAGTAGGCCTTGCCATCGTCCAGGGTCCGCGTGTCGATACCTGCGACCCAATCGTCCACACCGGACGTGTCGTTGAGCAGGAGCTGCCAGGCTGAGTTGTCCGGGCTGTATCTGAACTCACACCACGAGATGTCATTATCTGTGGTTGAGGCGTTGATAAGAAGCAGATCCTTGACAAAGTCACCCTTGTCCGTGATGGTGAATGACGGTGGAGAGTTGTCGATATTGAGGGCCACTGGCTGGGACTGGTTCATGTTGCCCCATGTGTCGTTCATGACGACCTTCACATATCCTGTGAAATCCGGGGCCTGGGTGCTGTCATAGATGTATAGGAATCCCGATGCTGGGGTTCCATCGAAATGTCTGTGCTCCCAGGTGGAGCCGTCAGCGGAGAAGTAGAACGTAGCGTCCCTCTCGTCAATGCTTGGGGTCGTTGCGGTGAACGTGATGGTTCCCTTTGTCTTGCCGTTGATGAGTGGTGAGATCGCGACATCGATGTCTGCTGGCCCCGAGTTGTCTATGGTGATGTTCTCGTAGGCTGCCCCAAAGTTCTCACCCCTGTCCATGGCAGATCCCATGAGCAAATAGCTACCGGACGGTACTATGCCTGTGTGTTGCAGCTGGACCGTGTGTGGATTGTAAGTACTGCCAAATCCTACGAAGTTCATGGCATCGGTGATCTGGTATGTTGTCTTGTCAACACCAAGGAACATGCTCATCGGTCTGATAGTGGCTGTTGGTGCGACATCCTGTGGCAGGATGTCCGTGTCTGTGTCCAGTATCTTTATCCTGAACATGGTGTCGTTGCCAGCGTAGATAAGGAGCATTGCTGCCTCGTTGGTGTAGGTAGTATCAGTGTAATGGACGAGCACTCCGTAAAGGTCTGGGAAGAATCCTGTCAGGTCCATTGCCTGGACGAAGTCCCTGGAGCCAGTGTCGAAGAGGTAAGCTGCGGAAGGGTGTCTGCCTGTGAGGACGTAGTCGACATCGTACTGGCTACCTCCAGCTGGTGTAACGGTGATGTCAGAACCACCGATCTGCATTACACCCCGATAGTGGTCGTCCGTTATGTTGCCACCAATAGACTTCATCAGGAAGACCATGGTACTGTCAAAGTTCACATCGTTTACAGTGTATGCGATGGTGCAGGTCTTGTTCTGGTTGATCGCTGTTGTTGGGGTTGCAGTGAACCCAGAGATCTTTGGGACGGTTGTGTCGTTGAGGAACAGGTTCACGGTCCTGTTGCCTGGATCTGCCCATCCCATGAACACACCATCCTGGTATCCTGCTTTGGTGGCTGTGAACTCATATGGCTGCAAGGTGTAATCGTAGGACCCATCGGTCCAAACGAATGATGTGAGATGGACCCAATGGATGTTACCATATACGTCAGTGGTGCCAGTGAAGGCCGTTGCTGCGAGACCATCATCGATGGTGACCTGTGCGCCTGGGACGCCTGGGTCGTCCTCGTCGTTAAGGCTCATAGTGTCGTCCACGTGGATGGAGTGGATGTAGGAGACCGAGACAACACAGGAGCTTCCTAAGTAATTGATGCTTGAGACATCGAAGGTGCAGTTGACCATATCCAACTCTCCGCCGTTGAAAAGGTCGAGGTCATAACCGTTCGATGCACTGATGGTCGTATTGTGGACAGCAACCGTTGGGCATGCAATGAACAATCCATTTGAGCCCGTGCCGCTTGATGTAAATGTACAATTAAGGATCACAGCATGGTCTACGTTAGTGTCAGTGGTGAACGCCTCCGCCCCTGGGCCTGTGGTATTGATGATGTTGTCTTCAAAAACAACCTCATCAGAGCTTACCACACTGATACCATCTGAGGAGTCCCCGAGGGAGGTGAACGTGTTCCCAGTAACCACGGCCCGGTCTGCTGTATTGAGCATGAGTGGCGAGGAGTCAGAGTGTCTTGTCACTACAGTGTTATCAAGGACCTTGTTCTCAGAAGATGAGGAGATGTAGATCCCACCACCATCATTGGATCCTTCGAACAGATGGTTATCTTTTATGAGATTGTGATCAGTCCCACTGATGAATATGCATGCTGAGACCTCTTCGGTGGACCAACTCGTTATTGTGTTGTTGGTGACAGTGATGGATTCGGCGCTGTTCAACTCTATTCCGTTACCATCCCCACTCACGTTGATGGTATTATCATCAAGAATGTTATTGTTACCATTCGTGACATAGATGCCAGACTGGCCCGTTGCTACGATCAGAACGGAATTGCCTGTAAGGTTTCCCCAGGTGCATGTATCCCATGCAATACCATCTTCCGTGTCAGCATCGTTCCTCATCCAGTTGTTCCTGGCATTACAATTGTCTGCCATTAATCCCCTGATACAGTCAGCGTTCAGCGTAAGGACAGTGTTCAATGTGGCATTGCACTTCTCCACATTGTCCAGATAGATGCCGTAACCATTGATGCCCTTGGTAGCTACGGTGTTGTTGTGGACCATAGTATTGTCAGATTCGTAGATATTGATCCCAATGGCGTTATTGTCCGTCGTCGTGATGTTATTGCATGATATGTTGGAATTCGGATGCTGGTTCGCATAGATGCCGAAACCGTTCGCTCCGGATGTGGTTATATTATTTCCATAGATGTGGGAGCCATCATACATCTGCTGGAGCTTTATGCCCATACAGTAGGTTCCAGACACAGAGATGTTCATTCCAGTGATGTTGACGTTGTCTGCTGTGACGTTGAACGCAGCTGCAAAATCAACGATGGACGTGCCTACGTAATGGTGTGAGATGATACAATCATCTGTATTGTTCCCAACTATCGTGATCCCATCTGTTGCAATGGTCACAGACTCGTAGTACGTCCCGCTTCCAACAATGACAGTATCTCCCTCGCTCGCAGCATCCACAGCAGCCTGGATGGTGGTGTATGTGGAGCCACTGCTGGAAACATAATGTGTCGTTGCACTCGTCGTTCCTACAGAGAAACTGAGGAATGTGAAGACTGATAACACTAACAATGCACTAATTATGAAAACCCTCGCTTTCATGCTAGCACCTCGATTACGGACCGACGGAGAAGAGAGGAAATTATCCTCTCGAACTCCAAAAGTACCTACGCAAGTCCTTGTATATATAGTTAGAGAAATCTAAGAAGGAATCACTGCCATTTCATAATATAGACACACTTTGAGCTTCCCTTGAGCTGGCATTCCACCTCTTCTACAGTGCCCTTGGCTCCAGTGATCTTCATTATCCCCTCCAACCCACCCTTCCAGGCCATGCAAGCCTCTTCACATATTGATACATCTGTGAATATGACCCGAGCTTCCTTGTTGGTCCTCTCGATGTCTATCTGGCCAAAATCGAAGGACCTTTTGAACTGGTCGCCTCCCCGGTCCAACACACGCTCGATACCCATGATCTTTGCGGCAAACTCTATCATCCCTACGTTCTCTGTCAGGTCTTTGCCAAGCTGGCGACAATAATCTATACCATGGGTCTTGGCCATCCACTTCAGGATGTCGTCGCACCAATCGTTCGGGTACCACTTATCGTTCTTGTACATTGAGAAATCATGGCCTGTCTCCTTGATACAAGCCTCTAGCCCGTCTGCCCCCCACTTCTTCTTTATGAACTTCTGATAGCCAAGGAGTACGTCTCCTCTTGCAAGTCGCTGGTTCTGGCCTGGCATCGTGTTCCCCATAAAAAGATTGGGTCCTTGATTTATAGCTTTTATCCACTTTTTTACTGGAAAATGTCACTCGAAAAACGCTCGAACTTACCGATTCTTTAATTATGTGGACATTATTCGAACCAACATGTCCGACCTTGAGGAGTGGTCCTTCAAAGATATCGTTGATAACTCGAACGATGGTATTTGTGTAGTCATTGGACCGAGGATAATGTATGCCAATCAGAGGATACTCGATCTGCTTGGTTACACACGCGAGCAAATGCTCCAACTCGAGGTCTTCAAGATAATGCATCCCGATGTTCTAAAGGACAGTAAAGAGGTCCACCGGAGCTTTTTCGAAGATGGGAAAGACCCTGTACGTTTCGAGACCGGCATCGCTGACTCCATCGGAGATCGAGTGGATGTCGAATTAAGCATTTCCCACACGACCATCGGTGAAGAACGTGCAGCAGTGGTCTTTGTCCACGATATCCAAGAGAGGAAAAAGACCCTCCTTGCATTACAGGAGAGCGAGGAACGGTTCAGGACACTCATCGAGACCACGAATGCGGCCACCTTCATCCATCGTGGTGGGAACTTCATCTTCTTCAACAAGGCAACAAGCGATGTGTCCGGCTATACCGAGGAAGAGCTTCTCAACATGAACTTCATGGAAGTTGTTCACCCTGACTTCAAGCAGATGGTCATCGAAAGGGGAATGGCCAGACTTCGTGGGGAGAAGGTCGAACCTCGTTACGAGATCAAGATATTCACAAAGAACGGAAGCGAAAGATGGCTCGACCTTACGGGCCACGAAACCGTCTTTCAGGGTGAGCCCGCTG
>JANQNL010000201.1 GCA_028279585.1 Thermoplasmatota archaeon | reverse complement strand
AGACCATCACCATCGTCGTCGGAGTTACCATCACCGTCGCCATCGCCGCCCTCGCCGTCCTCGCAGTCGCCCCAGCCAGCGTCGCCGCCCTGGTTGCCTCCACCGCCGCCACCAACGCCATCGTAGTCGGAATCGACGAAGTGTCCATCAGTGGACTCCTGGTCGATGCCGATCTCGTTGCCGTCCATGAGGAGGTCGTTGTCGGTATCCCAGTCGTTAGGGTCTGTCGCAAACTCAATTTCCTTGTCGTCTGGCAGGCCATCGCCATCGGTGTCTGGGTTGTTTGGGTCTGTACCCATCATCATCTCAGCCATGTCGGAGAGGCCATCACCATCATCATCGGAGTTGCCATCGCCGTCGCCGTCACCGCCCTCGCCGTCTTCGCAATCTCCCCATCCTGCATCGCCGCCCTGGTTTCCTCCGCCGCCTCCGCCGACGCCTGCCATAGCAGACATTGAGCAGAGTGCGACAGCGATCAGAAGCGCAGCGATGAGTAAGAGCACGGTCTTGTTCATAGGAACCACCTTGTTGAGAGTGACTTGCATGACGTTGTATATATGTGTTTTGGAACAATGGTCGAACTAACGTTGCCAAAAATTTGGTGATAAAAAATCATTATTCATGTCTTACATCGCTAGCCAGTAAAATGAAGAATGACATTTTCTTCATTTTTGGCAACGTTAGTCCTTAGAAATGACCGTTCGAACGATCGTTCGAACAATTCCTCTTTTATGATTGTGTACTATATACGACATATCTAGAGACTTTTTTCCCCAAATCATTAATACCCTCCAACCACGTATTTTTCATCACGGGTGTCCACATGCGTCTGGTTGCAATGCTGGGAGCTATAGCTCTCGCCCTTTTGATATCTGTCTCCATCCCCGTTCTGGGAACTGTCACTGCAGAACCCCCGACAGAGGATGTCGAGTTCGTCGGCCCAAGGCAGTCTGCCAGGGCCTGGACCTCATCCGACCCTGTGTGGGGGAACGACTTCAACGAGCGTGCCATATTCGTTCACCAGTCCGATGCTACCTATCTGGACGATATGCTGTTTGCAGCTGCAGTTCCAGCAGCCGTCCATTGGGAGAACGGGACCAGGTACGACTCTATGATCATCTCTGACCATAAGAACAGGGAGAACGGCAACCTCATCGGAGACTACGCATACTATCTGGACGCAACAGATGCTGAACCGGTCATTGACTACATTGGCGATGTGGAAAGCGCCAGAAAGACCGAGCTCGATAGCTACTTCACAGACCGCAGATACTCCAACAACGTTACCACTGCAACCGACGTCTACCAGGGTTCTGCGGACATTGCCAAGTACTACTGGCAGGACCAAAGGATGTTTGGGACCGATACTGCGGTCCTTGCCTACGTGCCAGAGTCCCATGGTGGAGTGGAGGTCAGGCAGGACTTCAATGGATTGTACACTGGAGCTTTCGCTGCAGATAGGTTGATCGATGGTTCAGATACAGCATGGCTCCGTTTCTTCGTGAACTGGTCAGACCCAGGAGCTAACACTGACTACAGGATAGGTATCAAGGACCCATATGCCCTGCACCAGAGTGAGTATCACAACCAGGGCGCCCAGGGTCATGTCAATCCGACCAACAACAAGCTCTACGATCACAAGGGACACATGGACCTCGGTCTGTCACCATACCACTCACAGATGCCTTACGCTGTGGACAAGAATCCACAGGGCTGGGTCCAGGAGGATTTCACAGGAACCTTACCAGATGGTGATGTGTCCTTGTTCCCGATCAACGGGGCTGGGGACTATCTGACGTTCCAGGTCGGTCCGATAAGGGCTGGCCAGTACATCGGTGTCTACACGGAGTGGGAGTATTACAATCACAACCTCACAGAGTTCAGGGACTTCAACACGTATGTCTACAGGCCAGGTCAGCCCGTGGGGCCAGAGTATCACCTTGAGGTCATCTCGAACGATCACTTCGACCCCATGAACATGCGAGGCACACCTGAACTTGGATACTGCTACGCAGACGTTGGGGGATATTACAACGTCACGGTCCATCCATACCTGGTCTCGAAAGGTGGCGACTTCAACCTCACTGTCTACTACGGTACCCTTGATGAGATTTCAACCTGGAGATGCTCGCAGTACATGCCTGGTGATGACCAGATGGAGTACCACATCCAGGAATACGAGTACTTCGATGACCTCGTGGTGGAGTCTGTGACCAACGGAGCAACTGCAGCTTCACTTCTCAACTCACCTATGCTGTATACCGCTGGTGGAGCACCCGAGACCGTAGTGGTGGATGCCCTGAAGGATATCGGCATCAAGAACCTCGTGGTCTTTGATCCAGGGAACCTCATTCCTACTGGGACATGGACCTCCGAGGGCTTCAACATCGAGAGATATTCCACCGACACCCAGATCTTCAATTACGTTTACGACCTGGCTCAGGACCAGGGCATTAAGAAGGGGCTCATCCTGAACGGACTAGGCGGCCCCTGGTGGACAGGCGCAGCATTGGCCGGGGCATACAAAGGAATGCCAGTTCCAGCCATGGATGACGCTGCGGCCCACCATGTATTAGCGAACGCCACCCAGTTGTGGTGGCAGGTCACGCAGGACGGTGTGGACTTCGACAAGGCCCCGATCAACGAGTATGCCATGCCAAGCCAGGCCTATATGCAGAACCTGGCCGACGATTTCTATGGATGGATAGAGACCTTCAATGCAGACTTCAACCCGAACTGTGGGGACGCTGACGCGGATGGTGCGCCAGATAACGGAGCATACTGGGATTATTCCAACGACATCGAGGTCTTGGTCATCTCCCCCATGAACGCCCTGAAGCCATGCATTGATCGAGCCATCCACGGGAAGGCATCCATCGGTCGCGTCACCGCAGTCGAGCCAGAGGTCCAGTGGGCCATCCTGAACCGTCAGATGATGTACTGGAAGGTTGGCTACTCACAGGCCGATAACCCGGATAACCCGAACGACGCCCCACCGATCTTCGACCACTGGAGGAATGCTGGATGGACGTTCAACACCTACGCCCATGATGATGGCATCATGGACAACGATTCTGGTGACATCGATGATGATGATTTCTGTGGCGTTGATGATGGAGGCACCAACCATCTTGCCTACAAGGGAAGAGAGGATTGGCCTTCATACGCAGCTACATACGGCCGGACGAACGAGTATCATACATACTACGATAACATCCGAGATATGCTTGAAGCAGGGACCTGTCACTGGTCCGAGAACGGCCACGGCCACACCTACTGGATGATGGAGACAGGGATGGGCTTCACAGGGACGGGCGTTGATCCGGCAGATCCCCAGTTCGGTGGACCGGTCCCTGATGACGGATTCGTAGATCCACCCCTCGCAACGACAGCTGGTTGGGACTGGTACTATGGTATGGACTCGGTCCATTCTACGTTCTCGACCTACCAGTCGTGCCTTGTAGGTGGCTCCATGATGGGGGAGTACTTCCTCCGCATGGGTGGTATCGGGACAATTGGAGGGTATGTTACCCGAAGTTTGCTTGAAGCTACTATCCAGTCCGATAGGACCACACAGGGTCTTTTCATGTACAACATGACATTCGGTGATGCACACAGGTGGGGTGCGGACGAGACTGGATGTATGTATTCGCTCAAGGACCCTGGTCCAGTACTTTACAATTACCAGGACAAGGGATATCCAGATAACGTCTGCTACAGGAAGGGTGATACAGGCCATACCATCCTGCTCGGGGATCCTGGGCTGCGGATGATCGCTCCGACGCTATGGGTTGATGCAGAGTGGAACTACGATACTGGTGTGAAGCCGAACCTTACCATTGAGGTCAGGAACCAGTATGGAGACCTTGTGACCATTGATGACATAGAGGTCCATCTCGACGGGATGGTCTATGGTGTGGACGAGGTTAGCACTGGTGTCTACGAGATAGATTGGGCTGAAGATGGTGTGCCAGTTTCGTTCGAGGCCCTGGATATCATTGTCTCAAAGGCGGGGTATGCATCGCCAATGGGTGGGCATGACATCAAGAAGAGCTACAACTGCTGGACCCCGACCATCGATGTCGATGCTGATATCCAGTATGTTGGTGGAACAGGCCAGGGTTTGACATTTGGGATGGACTTCACATCTGACCATATCGAGGGAAACCTAACAAATTTGCACCTCGAGACGATCGAGTACAGCCTGATGCCAGCGGGATACAACTTACCGAACGAGACCGTGATGGCAGGTCCGATGTATTACCTCCATGAGAGGATCGGTCTGGATGATGTGGACACCTCTGCGATCCCTGATGGGGATTATGTCCTGACGGTCTGGGTCAAACTGTTCGATCTACCAACTTACTGGATGGAGGTCGGAACGGTATCGGTGGTCCATGAAGTGTACTTCACCGGCCCAGAAATCGAGTTCGTCCAAGCGACCCGGCTACTCAACATGACAGACCTGAAGGTCCTCTCCACTTGCACGACAGTAGGGACGCTAGGTCTTGCTGATATCCTATCGATCGGATACGAGATGTTCGATACCCAGGGGGTGTCTGCTGGGATCAGTGGTACCCCTGCGTATAACGATACATCTGAGACCTTCGAGATCATGGGGCTGGACCTGACCCAACAGAAAGCTGGAGAATTCTACCTGAAGGTGACGGTCCAAGTGAACTCCACACTCACCAAGGTCGTCGATACTTCGGTGTTCAGTGTGCAGGAGTCTGCATTGCTGACAATTCCACAGATCGTTTACATCGATGGCTTCGAGCAGCAAGTGAACATCTCAAACGTGGTGTTCTCCACCACGGAGGACCTGTCCACCTACATTCCAATGGACAAGGTCCAGAACCACACCTATGTCATCAAAGATAGCATGGGGGTGGACACGGCACTGTCTGGAAACCTGTACCTCCAGAACGGTGCGTGGCGTGCAAGCATGCGTGCGTTCCACCTGCCAGAAGGTGAGTACTACGCACAGGTGAGCTTCTCAGCTGATGGTTTCGGTACTGCGACTCGAGCATCCAGCACGTTCGAGGTAAAGCATACGGTGGAGATCCGGAACCCGTTCATGAAGTACGACCAGATGGGCTACCACGTCAATGTCACGTTCCAGGGAGCTAGCTCATATGGACCGATGTCAGTTGTGAACCAGACCAACTACAAGTCGGCTACATGGGAGTTCATGAAAGGGAACCAGAGCACTGGTGTGACCGGTGACCTCGAATGGACCGAATACAGCTGGACCCTGGACCGGGATGTGAGCGACCTTGCGCCTGGAAACTACACGATCAAGCTATCGTTGGGAGCGCTTAGTTCTGTGGCTACAGACGAGAGCCAGAGCTTCGTGGTCCCCGATATCACCCTGTCCGTGCCGATCCCTGTAGCTTCCAACGAGGGTTACCAAGACCATGTGCACATCAGCGTCCAACCCAAGCTTTCCAATGGTATCCTTCTTGATACCACTACAGCTACGATGTATCGGTATGAGATCTACGACCTCAACGATACACTTGTCTTGGAGGGAGACCTCGACCATAATGGCACCCACTTCATCAAGAACCTCTGGAGCCTTGGTAACGACCTCGTGGATGAACAGCAGTACTATGTCATTGTCAAGTTCCAGGCCGTGAACACCGAGGTGGTGTCTGCCCAGTCTGGTAACTTCCAGTATATCGCGGACCCTGGTCCATCTACCGTCGGCGTCGACGGAGATGGTGATCCAGATGGTGAGGATGGCGGTATCGCAAGCAACCCTGGCTACATGATAGCAGCCTTGGTGATAGTGGTGGTCATCCTCCTGATAATTGTTGGTATCGTTGTCTTCCTAGTGATGAAGAACCGCGGACCTGACGATGGTATCCCAGCTCCAATGCACTTCGATGAGGACGGCAACGTCATCGATGATGATGAGTTCCCAGATGAAGAGGAAGATGAAGAGGAAGACTTCTGGGACGAGGATGTCGATGATCCAGAGGACGATCTGGACGAGGAACTCGATGATGAGCTCGACGATGAAGAAGATGACATCGAGGACGAAGAAGAAGAGCCAGAGGACGAGGAGGAACCGGATCTTATCGGATCTGGTGATCCTTCAGATCTTTCGGGACGTTACCCTCAAGATGAGGATGTCCAGCTGGAGGATTGGAAAGAGGACGATGATTTCCTCTAAAGCTAACCGAGTAAGTTTGCTTCGTCACTTGCATATGGATCACAAACTTCTCGACCCACCTGCGCC
>JANQNL010000197.1 GCA_028279585.1 Thermoplasmatota archaeon | reverse complement strand
ACGGTCCAGTGGGACCCTGACCAGAGCACCATCCCTTCCAGCGGTTCAACGACCCTGTATCTAAAGGTCAAGAACATGGGCCTTGAGACCCTGAACGCTCCACTTTCTGTGGACCTACACGGTAGTTCGGACATCGTAGAGAATGCATTCACGATGTCTGGCCCTGTGGAGATGCCATCACAGGAAGAGATAGAAGTTGAGCTCACATCCTCTGGAGGACTTAGATCGGGAACGTTCTACCCTGTGCTGAAGGTACCAGTAGCATCCGGAGAGGTCAAGACGATCGAGGTCCCCCTGGAAGTCAGGGTCGTGTCAGACCACGAACCAAAGCTTCTGGGCGTTACCTCGGATTCAGATGTGTACGCACCAGGAGACCTGGCGTTCATCCGGGTGCAGCATTCTGATGTGGGTGCTTTACCTGGAATGGACCTGGATATGAAGCTTGTCCTCAAAGCTCCTAACGGGAAAGTTGCGCTTGAAAAGATTGTTCCAGTCCACTGTTCAGAGGCACGTTCTGAGACCGAGTTCCAGTTCGATGTGGAGGAATCCTCTCCCAAGGGATTCTACGCCTTGACCGTCCGATTGATAGACGAGGAGGATGAGCTCGTCAAGTCGTCCTACCCAAAGTTCATCCAAGTATCTGGGGGGATCCGTGTTGACGCCCAGGCCATCCTGGAACGTCCGAACACCGAGCTCAAAAAGAGGCTTGGTCTGAAGTATGACAATGTCATCGATGAGCTGCTTTTAGAGCGGGAGGGTGTATACCGCGTCAACCGCCATTCCTTCATCCTTGACAAGAAGGAGCATTCACTTACATCACATTCATTGACATCATCCTCAAAGGTCGTGACCATGGACGGTCATTTCCCCAAAGGAGAGACCATTAAGAAGGGGGAAGCGCTCAAACCTGGTTCTGACCGCTCCATATTCCACGGATGGCAGACAAGGATGCGCTGGGTGTACGCTTCACAGTGCACAGAGCTTGCTAGGTTCCTTGCGGCCAGTGTCATATGTAACTCCAGCACGCTTGGTGGTGCAGATGCTCTTGGTGATAGCAAGGACCTTCTCTCAGCAGTTCGAAAAGGAGACTCAGTTGTCCTTTTCAAGACCTGCGAGAAGGTCCTAGGGGTTCTCGCCTCGCGAAAGAAGAAGATCAAGATCGGAACCATCCAGAAGGCATCAGCAAAGGAGCTCATGCGGTCCATACCCCTCATTATTGAGATGTCTGACAAGGTGACATCCCAGGCCAAAAAGGACATCGGTCTTGGTATTAAGGGAGAGACGAAGGTCAAGGATGACCTTGCCCAGCTCATCAGAAGCTCAAACGGGTTCTGTGGAGCTGTCAGGAGCTTCGATGAGGAACGAGCAAGTGATGTATTGCCATTGTTCAGGGACCTTGTCCAGTCCTACATCGACTCCGATCCAGACCCATACATCTCACCTGAAGTTGAACCTGGAAGGTCCACAAAGGTCGTAAAGGACATGGACATGGCCCTTTCCTACATCTCATGCAAGCATGCCCTTGATGCAATGTCAACACTGGAGAACATCCAGAGGTCCAACTTCTGTGAACCAGAGACCGCACACTCACTTGCAGCAAGCCTCACAAGGTTCATGTTCGTAGAGATGGAAAGGCAGAGGTTCAGAGCTGTTCAGGACCCGAACGTGAACAAGGGAGAGTACATGAGGGCGGCGTCCATGACCGCAGAGTCCCTTGTGAAAATGTACAAGTCACTCCGATCCCTGATAGTGACCTCTTCAAAGCTTTGGACCAAGGTCACAAACGACCTTGAGAAGCGCAGGAAGCGCGGAAGGGATAAGCGTGCCATAAAGGTGTTCGACCAGAAGGCAGGATTCTTTGGAGCCCCTTCCAAGCGCTGTGAGGGACTGATCGGGTTCCAGAACACTGGAGAACATTCAGTGAACGTGGACCTGTTCTTTGCCTTCCCTGACACTGGATGGTCCCTAGCTGAACCCGGCTCTGTCCGTTCTGGCGACGTCTACACGGTCACCGAGATAGAAGTTCCTGCAGGGGGGTTCAAGGGAGTGGACCTTGGCATCAACCTTCCTAGGGACATCCGGTCTGGGAACTACACTTACGGGATCCAAGTGACCTTTGCAGGGCTCATGTCCGATCTACAGCTTTCCACAGACCTTGAGTTCGAGCAAGACCAGACGCCTAGTTCTGTTACAAAGGTCCTGAAGAAGAAGGTCACCCCAGTTGCAGGACTTGATGCCATCTACAGCGTCAAACTGGACCTTCTGGACAGGATGAAGAAGGTCAAGATGTCCCAGTTGAGCAAGAACGAGCGTGAGATGGTCAACGATGGTGAGCTGCTCATCGAGGCGTTCGGTGCTGATAAAGGCCTGAAGAAGGAGCAGATCGAGGCCCTTTCAGAGTTTACAGGGATGTCGCCATTGTTCGATTCCAAGAAGGTCAAGCTCAAGCGTGGCCTGATCTTCACAAAGAGTAAGGAATTCACACAGGTCAGGTTACATGGGTGGGAACGTCTAGGGAGTAAGGATATCAGGACACATCTTGGAGCTGCGATATCCTCCAGATGGGCCAGAGGATGTGTTCTGGCAGCCATAGGACGCTATATCGGAGATAGTCTGGGCCTTGTGGACATTGGCGATTACAAGAACGTCCTGGAGACGAAGTACGCTTACAGGGCCTCTGCACCCACACGTAAAAGCATACTATCCAAGCTGAAGAAGGTCAAGTCGGTCGAGGAGGAGAGGGTAGAGAAGCATGAGCAGAAGGCGGCGGACAGGGTCAAGCGTTACAACAAGAAGCTCGACAAGGATAGATGGTTTAAGTTCTCCAACGGAATGGTGGCAACGAGCGTTACCTCTTGGCTCGAAGGCATCTATGAATCCGATGCCGAGGTCATCGCTGGTCATCTTCGGAATGGAGACTTCTCAGAATGGATCTCTGAACGTACACCATACCGGGAACTGGGTGACATGGTCACGGTTATCTCGTCCAGGCTTGCAGATGAGCTATCAGAGGAGCTCATCGATGAGGACAAGGCAAAGGTGGAGTTCCTTGCTGCCCTGGAACGCACAGAACTATCGCTTGTCATCCACCAATACATCCTGGAGCCACTTGTCAAGAAACTGGACTCTGCGAACGAGGCAGGTGTAATGGACGTCCTTGCAAGCCTGAAGCAGATCAAGGACCCGCACGCGGTCGATGCACTCGTCCATAAGCTGTTCCATCCAAGCTTCGAGGTCAGGAAGGCCGTGATCGCCACACTGGTCGAGATAGGGGATAAAAGGGCCCTTCCACACCTCGAGAAGCTTGCTAAGTTCACATCATCTGATGAGGACAAGGATATGGCAGAGAATGCCATCGCTGCCCTCAATGAACAGTGATGTACCAAAAAACCCTGAACTTTTTATATATGGACTTGGATTGAAACTCGATCCCCATGTCCGACACCATGTTCATAGGTAAAAGGAACCCCATGGAGTATGCCCTGGAGGTCGCAACGATGTTGAACGCTGGTCAGGAGAAGGTGTTCCTCAAGGCAAGAGGTAATTCCATCTCAAGGGCCGTGGATGTTGCAGAGATCGTTCGGAACAAGCTTGTTACGGGCGCACAGGTAGAGGATGTGCAGATAGGTACGGAGAAGCTCACGGGTGATGACGGGAAGGTCAAGCCAGTGTCGCATATCAGTATCTGTTTGGTGCGGTGAATCATAAGAAATTAATTCTTTTGGTTTTTGCGGGTGTCCGGGATGCTGGAATTTCACCAGTCCTGACGCTCTTGAAATTCCAGCCACAGCAGTAAACAGAGGTTATTCTGTTTCCTGCGTGCTCGGAAAATCATAGCTCACAGACGCTATTTTCCTCGGCCAGCAGCATCTCTGATGCTACGTCTGTAAGCGACACTAGCACCATATCTTTTCAGTAAAAGCACTCGACAGAAGATCATGGGCGGGTGCCGGGATGTAGAAGTTTCACCAGTAACGACGCCTATGAAACTTCTACGCCAGCTGTATCAAAGATACAGCGTCTGCAAGCGAAACTAGCACCATATCCTGTGAGCGTATGAACTCGACGAAAAGGATATGGTGCGGGTGCCGGGATTTG
>JANQNL010000185.1 GCA_028279585.1 Thermoplasmatota archaeon | reverse complement strand
GCTCGACCGCACCCCCCTCACCAGCTCACTCGCTTAATCCGATCCAAGCTCTGTGCGCACGGTATTTCGCGTGTTCACAACTAGGTCCAGCTTCTGCCTGGCGGTCACCGGCGTCTGATGTCGAAGTCCGCAGTCCGGGTCAGCCATGATCCGCTCTGGACCGAGTGCATCGCACGCCTTCCGTAGCGCACCGGCCACAGCATCCTGGTCCTCGAGATCTGGTTTGTCCGAGCGCACAAGACCAAGTCCGATGTTCTGCTCGAAGTCAGTGTCAGCGACAACATCCAGCAGTCCTGGGTGCGTGGCGAACTCGTGGTCCAGTAGGTCCACGGGAAGTTCTACGAACTTGTCGAACAGATTCGAAACGTCACCGCAGGAGTGAAGCCCGACCATCACATCCAATCCCTCAGTGGCCACACCGATGAGCTCGTCCGCATAGTCCGGGTAGTCCTGGGACATGAACGGCTCGTCGAACTGGATGATAGGAACGTGAGACTGGAGCGCCTTGGCCTCCTGGTTGATGACCTTGGCCATGGCGAACGACAGCTCCTTGATGTCAAGATAGTGCTGGTCCCCCACGGACATGGCCATGGTGTATGGACCTGTGATGATGCCCTTGACGCTTCGGCCAGGGTACTCATCAACGACCTTCTGGGTAAGGACCGTGTCATCGACTGTGATTGGTTTCACGAACTCAAGGTCACCGATCACCACGGGCCTGCCCTTCATACGCACACCAAGTATCTTGGACGCGAAGATAGCGACCATGTCAGCACGCGTCTGCCCATCAGAGACCACATCGACCCCAGCATGAAGCTGCGCGGTCACAGCTCTCTCCAGTGCAGGAATGAAAGGATCCTCATGCTCGTGATATGCGGCCATCATCTCCTCTGGAGATGGCGAGGCTGGATAGCTTCCGACCACTGTGACCGGTAAGCTGCTAAAGACCTCGTCGACCTTCTTCACTGAAGTTTCCTCCTGGGATGGTCCTCGGAGCAGTTGACACCAAAGTAATCGGAAGCACCCTCAGCGATGAACTTGTCGACCATCGCTGCGAAGGGGAAGACGTGAGGAGCATTATTGATGGGTCCGTAGACACAGAACGATGCACCCACCTGAATGGCAAGTGCATTTGCTCCGAAGTCACAGTACTTGTAGGTCTGCTTGCCCACATCGGACTCGCGCCTGTACTTCTTCATCCAGATCCAGGATTCCACAGTGTTGTGGATGGCACACCCTACAGGCAGCCCCCACTTGTTGCATGCTACTGGAATGGAGCGTAGAGTCTCTGTAGCGTTGTGGTCGAACGGTGTGGCACCAGTGTCAACAAGCAAATTCGAGATACCAACATCCTCGGATATCTCAAGCAGACCCTTGTCCAGGATCCCTCCGCCGGTGACCAGCATGTCCAGACGACCGTCGGTCGAAAAATCCTTCGGATTGAAAGCAAGCACGATGGCAGCTCCAGGAGTGTTCTCCTTGAGGGCTGTGATCTCCTCGGAAGTTATCCCAAGGTTCAATGAGTTGTAAATGACCCTGTCCAAGGCACCCCGCGAACCAAGGAACTCAAGAGCTTTGATGCGGACCTCAGCCTCTGGAACATCGATGGCGAAAGGTGCTCCCTCTGGTAAAACACTCAGCAGGAAGTCCAAACGAGGCTCCACATCATCCACGTTCTTGATGAACAGGTCGACTATAGCTGGATTTCCGGTCATCTCAGCCATGGCTATCTGCCCCTCCACCTGCTCCTTGCCGATGGCCTTCACCTCATCGGTGAGCTCGGCATACCGCTTCCCGTAAAAGAGCGTGCCGAACAGCGCTGTGGGGTATTGACCCGGTTGTCCGCCTATCTTGACCCCATTGAGGTCCAGTACCTTCTGTTCTGTTGAGAAGTTGAACATTCATCCACCTCCTTCTTCCCTCGAGCCAGTCTCGAGATACTCGTCCATTATCAGGTCCTTGTGCAGGTTCATGGCACCCGTAGCTCCACCCATGCCCGCACCACCTTTCTGGGCTACCTCCACGTGCATCGGTGTACCCCCATCGAAGGGGCCAGGGTTCGAACCGGCAAGTTCATCGACCTTTGCAGCCAACATAGCAGCGTCGACCTCGTCGATCATGTCAACAAGTTCCACCTGCTGCTGGAACCTTTCCACTGCTTCCTGGGGGAGGTTCTCCACGTAAGGGACCGCACCCTTGGCGCCGATGACCTTGGAATTGTCATCCATCCCGTTCTGATGCAAAGCAACTATAGTATCTCCCGCCCGGTGACCGCGGACCTCGTGACCACAGACCAGAAGATATCGGATGTTCGGGTTCGACAGGATGTTGGCAACGACCTTTTCGATACCAAGGTTCTCTGTCTTGTCCGAGCCCCAGATAGCGACCTTCTCCTTGTCAAAGGCCAGTTCATCAGACAGCGTTACCACTGCGATACAAGAATCTGGGTTACCGAGCTGGAACTCGCCCCCCCAAGAGTACATATCCTCCAATCCCAAAGTTCCACCTCAGCTCTTGATGTTGTGCGCGACCTTGACCGCGACGTTACCCTGCATGGCCTTCAGCATCAGACAGGACCTTCCAGCAGCCTTGGCTGCCTTCAATGCCTTGTCCTCCTTGCCTTTCGGGACAGTGATGTTCATCTCGACCTCGACGTCCGTGATCTCATGACCACCACCGGGACCCTCAGCAAGCTTTAGTGTCGTCTTGACCTCTAATGCGGTAGGTTCGAGCAAGATGGCCCTGCTGGCCTTGAGGAACGTGAACGTGACGCAGCTATTGATCGCACAGACCATGAGGTTCTCCGGAGTGGTCCCGGGACCCGAGCCACCGAACTGGTCTGGTACCCGCACGCGAAGCTTCTGACCGCACATGTCCAGATGACCAGCCCTCTCCTCGCCACCTTCCCACACTATCTTTGAGGTGAACTCATGCTCCTCTACGTCCATTATAGGAGAGCCTCCATCAAGTGCTGATAGGTCGTCGAAAGGATAGTCCTCTTCCTCCTGGGCATCGTCGTCTTCATCAAGGAAATGGTGCATGGTCTCACCTCGGCCCACAGGGGGTCTGTGGGTCACTGCGTGTCTTGAATGAAACCAAATGTATTATATAATTTGCTTAGATGATAGCCGTCCGCAAGATATATGGACCTCCAGTTCATGGTACAGGAGACCCGACATGGCAAAGCTTGGAAAGAGACCAGTGGTTCTCATTGGAGCCCCGACATACCTGCCCAGACAGGGTGGGTCCTCGACCTATTTCTCTAACTTAATTGGCAGGCTCAACAAGAAAGTGGACTTCATCGTCTACTCCTGCACCCACCCAGACTGCCCCAGAGAGGAGGTCATCGACGGTGTCAGGATACTTCGGATCCAGCCGTTCCTTGTGGACCATCCCAAGCCCATCCGTTATGCCATCCTCCCCTGGGTGACAATGGCCCAGCTCACACAGCTGTGGTTCAAGTACGGACCTTTCATCATCCACGCTCATGCCTGTGGCGCTTACGGATACATCATCTCGTTCTTCTCAAAGCTCATGGGCCAGGAGATGCTCAAAGAGGTCCAGGACATGTCCGACCCTCCATACAATATCCACATGGGCAAGGTCACCAGGTATGTGTCCACTGGCTACACCATCGAGAAGCAGCTCATCTCCTTCGGTGTTCCAAAGAAGAAGATCCTTACCTATCCATCCCTGAACCCGGACATCGATCCCAAGGTTCGAAAGAAGCTCAAACCAAAGCCACACATCCATGACGACAAGATAGAGCTTCTCTGCATCAGTGCGCTCAGACCCTACAAGGGTGTCGACTACCTCCTCAAGTCCATGAAGATAGTCCAGAAGAAGGACCCATCCATCCACTGTACCGTCATCGGTGAGGGTGGAATGAGGGAGGAGCTTGAGGCCTATATCAAGGAGAACAAGCTCAAGAACGTGACCTTGAGCGGGTTCCTGGACTCCTACGACGATGTCCTCAACGCCATGGCCACCTGCGATATGTTGGTCCTATCTTCTGTGTCTGACGAGGGCAACCCCAGGGTCATCCTGGAGTCCTTCCAGTTCGAGAGGCCGGTGATCGCCACCGCAGCTGGTGGGACCCCCGAGCTCATCGAGGACTACGTCAATGGCCGGCTTTTGAAACCCAAGGACCACAAGGCCTTTGCCGAGGCCATACTGGAACTATCTGCGGATGGTAAACTCCGCAAGAAGCTCGGCAAGGGCGGCAAGAAGTTCCTGGACAGGCTCCCGACCTGGGACGACCTGGCAG
>JANQNL010000182.1 GCA_028279585.1 Thermoplasmatota archaeon | reverse complement strand
GGGACGTCTCTTCAAGTGGATCTTGAATCCCTTCTTCTTCTTGCGGACGCGGCGTGTTTTACCTTCGGCCCCCCCTTCCTCAGAGGGTTTGAACTTCGCACCACCTGCAGCAGGCCTTCCAGCGCGCTTCTTCCTTGGCCCGCGCTTCATCTTGAGCTTGGGCTTGAACTTGGAGTTGGGGTTGGAGTGGAACCTTATCCTCTTCTTGCCCTTACTGTTCCTGTAGACCTCGTAGCTTATCGGCATGGAATCGTTCTTTCCGAACACCAGTGCCGCAGCTATCGCTATTGTCAGGATGAATGCCATGACCAATCCCGCCCAACATCCCCAGTGGAAGTATGCGAATGTGGCGATACCCCACTCATAGAGGTACAGCGAGTACACCGTTGAAACGTCCTCACCTCTGAGCCAGGCCTGTTCTGACCTGAAGGTGATGACTATCTCCGAGACCTGCTGCTTCCAAGGATGTATGGATTGCTCGGGATGGATCGTGATAACAACAGAAGTATTGCTCTTGGCAGGGACATACACAAGTGGATGTGAGAGCTCTGCGGCCCAACCAGCAGGTGGCTGGGGGAAGATGGATACCTGATCGACATAGGTCCCAAGGTTGTAGATATCTATCCTGTAGCTCTGGGCACCACCCGGCCATCGCCTAACGAACACAGGGTCTGATGACACCATGATCTCGTAATATGGTCTGGCCTCAACGTGAACCCTCTGGGTCGGTATGGTCCCAGATCCCAGCCCAAAGTCCGGGAAAGAGATCCATGTACCAGTCACGTTGATGTCCACACCCTCTGGGTCTGCAGGGGCCATCATTGGTGCACGAACGGTGAGAGTGATCGGATAGAACCTTCGACCCCACAAAGGGCTCCAGTCAATGGAGAATATCGGAGGCATAACGGAATAAAGGTAAGTTGGATCGGACGCTGAGGCAGAAAGGGTGATATCGAAACGGGAAAGCTGGCCTTCCCTGTAAGTGGGGTTCATCACTGGATCAAGCATTACACGACCAGTGAACACTGCTATGCAGTTGTCCCCTGGCCCACAGTCGATAAGCTGATGGGGGGAGTCGAACTCCAGGGTCACAACGGCCTGTGCTGCTTCTGCTTCATCAGAAGAGAATTCAATGGCCACAAGAAGGGAGGTCACGAGAAGCATGCCTACGACCAGGAAGCGAATTGCGACCATGCCGGCCTTACGGGACCGGGGCATTTCGGACCACATGTCGTTGAGCACTGCCACGCCACCTCTGGATAGGGACTCTTTACGGGAACTCCAGCTTGGGATAATAAGTTTCCGTCAAGGTCCTCATATAAATATTGCTGGACCTTATATAATGGTTTATTGGTATCTTCGCTTCCATCTTATATAAGGTTTGGTGATGGCTGCATCGTTGGACGGCAACACTTAGGACTATGTTCCAAAATTTAGTTATAGCAATTGGCCAATTAGAAAACCACACTGGAGCATGTAACATGGCATCTCAACCAAAGGTCTTGTTCGATTCTCGGCAGGTCAATGGCTTCCAGCAAAAGAAGATGCGGCCGTTCATCCTGTTCGGCGCTATAGTAGTAGGGGCCATCGTCGTTTACCTTGTCCTCGTCTTTGGACTGGGACTCTACGAGACCCAGAACTCCTGGCTGTTCATGTTCCTCATCCTTGGTATCTTTGCAGTGATAATCGCCATCACTGGATACTTCACGCTCAAGGATGTCAAAGAGTTCTCCAACGGGGTGATAGTCCACTCCGATGGGATCGAGGCCAACGGAAAGATGGTCCTGTTCAAGGACGTCGAGAGCCTCGATTGGACGTTCTCTCGTGACACGGCCATGCTCAAATGGCTCGAAGAGGGCGAGACCAAGAAGTACGAGTTCTTCAAAGATTACGTAATGGACCCGCAGGGATTCATCGATGCCGTGTCCGGCAAGCTCAAGGACAGGTTAAAGTTGGAGTAGGACATTCACCCCTCCACAGCTTATGTGTCGTGGTATCATGAGAATAGTGATAGGTTCAGACCATGGTGGGTTCGAGCTCAAGCAGCAGCTCATCGAGCATCTTTCAGCACAGGATCATAACGTCATAGATATGGGACCAGACACACCCGATGCGGTAGACTACCCATCTATAGCCTTCAAGGTCTCTGAGACCGTGGCTGGGAACAAGGGAGACCTCGGGATCCTGCTGTGTGGAACTGGCATCGGTATGTGCAATGCTGCAGGAAAGGTCAGAGGGATCATTCCAGCGCTCTGCACCAACGAGTTCATGGCAAAGATGGCCAGGAAGCACAATGATGCGAACATCCTATGCCTTGGAGCTCGGGTGATCGGTCTGGAGCTTGCCAAGGAGATAGTTGCAGCGTTCCTTTGCAACGAACCTCAGATGGAAGATAAGTACGTCCGGAGAAGAGGAATGATAGACGAGTACGAAAGGGACCTGACACTGTAGGTCACTCGAAGTCCTCTGGATCGAACTTCTCACCGCACTTGGGACACTCCGTGTCCCCTTCTTCGATGGCCTCGCCGCAGTTCGGACACTCATACTCATCAGCGAAGCTCTCACCACAATACGGGCAAGCGAGGTCGTCGAACTTCACACTATAGCCACAGGTCGGGCACTCGTACTCCTCAACGTCCTCGATGGAGTCCAGGTCATCCACGTCTAGGTCCTCGAGTCCTTCGAGATCGGATTCGTCAATGGCCTCCTCGTCCTCGATACCGATGACCCCATCGACATCCCCCTCAAGCGTTGGGTCCGTGGTCCCAGACTGGCCATAGGTCTCAGTGTCCACAGCAAACTGGTCAAGGTCTTTATCCGAGAACTTCTGTTCTGCGCTCTTTGGAGGTCCCCTGACAGGAAGGTCCTTCTTTTCACGAGGCTTATCTGCAGCAGCATATGCTGCAGCGACCACCTCCTCGTCATGCTTGCGCATGGCCTCTGCCTCATCCTCTATATCCTGCTCTTCCTTCGGTCTCCAGAAGATGAAGAGGATAACGCCGCTGATGATCACGATGATACTGACCATTGTGGCAGCTATCTGGATAGGGCCAAAAACAGGGTCCGAAGCAGAGTTGTTTATGGATAATCCAGTGAGATCCGCGGTAGTTGATAGGATAAGTAGCACTACACCTACGAGGACGTATGCTACCTTTATTATCATATCAACGCGCATCTCGAGATCACCCGCCTCACGGACCTTCTATGCAAAGGATCGAACATTAGTGCTAATATAAATAGGCATTCATCCGGTATTAATACTAGACCGCTTTAATTCCAGAATGGAAGCAGAGTTGATGATGTTGAGATATCATTCTGAATCTACAACACCCGTGATCTTTGCCACTTCCCACGCAGCTTCTGTATCTATTCCATCACCAAGTATCGTGTAACGCTCTGGACGGATGGTGTGAGCTGTGGTCAGGGCCCGGATGATCTCCTCGTTCTTCAATCCAAGACCTCGAGCGTCTATTGGAGCTCCTACAGCAGAAAGAGCTTCACGGACGTTCTCCCAGTCACCTCCATGGAGGTATGTGGCCAGGATGGTCCCGACACCACACTGTTCACCATGCAGTGCAGGCTTTTCTGCAAGCTGGTCCAAACAGTGCGAGAAAGCATGCTCCGAACCCGAAGCTGGTCGTGAGGAACCGGCTATGGCCATGGAGATACCAGATGAGATGAGCGCCTTTACCACGAACCTGGCCGAAGCCTCGAGCATGGGCCTGATGTAATGCGCGTTCTCCATCATCATCTTGGCTGTGGTCAGTGAGATGGTCGCTGCGTAGTGGCTGAAGTATTCGTTCTTCAGTCTGTGCGCGAGCTCCCAGTCCATGATGGCACTGACGTTGGAGATGACGTCTGCACAACCCGAGGCCAGGAGCCTGTGCGGGGACTTGGAGATGATGTGAGTGTCTGCTATTACACCCAGTGGGGCGCGGGCAGCGATGGACTTCTTCTGTCCTTTGATGTGTAGGGAGGCTCGTCCGGAGACGATACCGTCGTGTGAAGCTGCAGTTGGAATGCTGATGAACGGTGTTTCGATCTCGTAGGCTGAATACTTGGCAACATCGATCGGTCTTCCACCACCCACACCGATGACCACATTGGCACTCTTGTCCTTGGCAAGGTCCATGACACGCTGGGCCTCATCTCCCCCTGCCTCGACGATCTCGATCATGTGACATCGAAGACCATGGTCGCCTGCAACTTGGGCCACCTTGTTACCTGCAAGTTTCTTTGTCATCTCGTCGCAGACCAGGACGGCCTCACCGCTGATGTTGAGCTTCTTCATCACGCCTGGAACTTCGTCCAGAACATCGTGGCCTACGAGGAGGGCACGTGGGAGCTCTGTGTAATGTGGGCGGTTCTTGGTCTCGTCAAGATCGAGCATTGTGGGTGCAATGTCTCATGGGGTTGATATAGGTATGGGGTGCGGTGCTCGTCGTAAGACGTGGGGGGAGAGTC
>JANQNL010000072.1 GCA_028279585.1 Thermoplasmatota archaeon | reverse complement strand
TGGATTCCTGGTCGATGCCTATTTCGTTGCCGTCCATCAGGAGGTCGTTGTCAGTGTCCCAGTCATTTGGGTCAGTTGCGAACTCGATCTCCTTGTCGTCAGGCAGTCCATCGCCATCGGTGTCAGGGTTGTTAGGGTCAGTTCCCATCATCATCTCTGCCATATCGGAAAGTCCATCACCATCATCATCGGAGTTGCCATCGCCATCGCCATCGCCGCCTTCGCCATCTTCGCAATCTCCCCATCCGGCGTCGCCGCCCTGGTTTCCTCCGCCGCCTCCGCCAACGCCTGCCATTGCAGACATGGAGCAGAGTGCGACAGCGATCAAAAGCGCAGCGATCAGAAAGAGCACGGTCTTGTTCATGGGAATCACCTTGTTGAGAGACAGTCGTCGGGTTAGGTATAAAAGTGTTTTGGAACAACCATCGAACGAAACGTTCAAAAATCATGGGTGACGAAAAATCGTTCTTCATGTCTGATCACTCTAGCCAGTAGAATGAAGAACGACCTTTTCTTTCGATTTTTGAACGTTTCTTTCCATGATGGTTGTTCCAAAACACTTTCCCCTAGTTCGTCGGCGTAGAACAATATCCTCTCATCTTATCTTATCATTACACCACTTGGTAAAAAACTTCTTTAACAAGTTCACCGATGATGCCTATCCTAGTTAAACTGGCTTTACAGTATCTAGGGGTGTTCCTATGACTGCTGGCGGTGGCTCCCGTATACGAGACCTTAACTCTTTTCTGGATGATATCGAACAGGAGGGCAAGAGGCCACCCAAGGGCAGCCCTTACTACTCTGTATGGCGCCGCCTGCACCCTGATGCCTCTGAGGACGAACCAGGCAAGAAGACCGAGTTCAAGGCTCCGGCCAAGGACAAGAAAGAGCCCACGTTCAAGGTGATCTCCAAACCCGATGTTCTCGAGCTTGACGAGGACGAGGAGCTTGATGAGGACCTTCCTGTAGTGGAGGTCGTCAAGCCAAAGTCCGCAGACCTCAAGCCTTTGGAGATGGAACTTGTTGAGGACGAACCAGTAGTCTTCGACATCGCAAGCGAGGACGAGCTTGCAGCCAACGAGGCCGAGGAAGAGCTCTCACAGATGATCTGTGATGTTCAGCCTGTCTTCACGACGTTCCAGGACACAGAGCTCAAGGTCCCAGAAGCGATGGAGACCTTCAAGTCGGCCATCGATGCATATTCAGAAAAGGACTTCGATAAAGCATCCAACCTCCTCAAGGAGTCAGTCGAAGGCCTCATCACCGATGCCATCATCGAGAGCCAGAAGATGATGGGCCAGATAAAGGAGGGCGGCAAGGACACCGCCAACCTGGAGAAGCACTTCATGGCTGCTGGTCGTCTGTTCAAGGACAATAACTATCAGCAGGCTGCAGACCATCTCAAATATATCCTGGCGGTCGGCAAGAAGACCATTGCCGAGATGGAAGAGGAGGACGAGGAAGAGCTGGTCGTGGCAGTTGTGGAAGATGATGATGATGACGACGATGATGTTGTTGTCGCCGTCGTTACAGATGATGACGATGAGATCGAAGAGGCAAAGGTAGAGGTCATCAAGAAGCCCCCCAAGAAGAAAGGCGGAAAGAAAAAGGGTGGGAAGAAGAAGGCTCCGAAGAAACTTGCACCGAAGAAGCTTGGTGACAAGCCAAAGAAGAAGGGCCCCAAGAAGTTCAAAGAGGTCACAGAGACCCCATCACCTGAGCCCGAGCCAGTGAAGGAGGAGCCAAAACCTGAGCCCGAGCAGGTGAAAGAGGAGCCGAAGCCTGAGCCTAAGCCGGTCAAGAAGGCTCCCAAACCAGCCCATAAAGAGGAACCAATGGGACTCATGGACGATTCCGAGAGCGAGCTTTCAGATGCTCCAAAGAAGTTCGCGGTCCTTGATTCATCCAAAGATGCAGCTCCAAAGAAGAAGAAGCCAATGAAGAAGCGCAAGAAATTGGCTGTCAAGAAGAAGGCTGCCCCGGGAAAGAAACCACCGGTGAAGAAACCGCCAGTCAGGAAGCCTGCTGTGAAGAAGCCTGCAGCGGGTGGAGATGACGATCAGAAGAAAGCTGCTATGGATGCAGCGATAGAGCTTCAGAACACACTTGATATCCACAAGAACGCTGGAAAGGACGTCAGTGCCCAGGAGAAGGGAATGGTCCAGGTCATGACCATGATCAAGGAGGGTCAGTACGACCAGGCGAAGAGCGTTGCTGATTATTGTCTTGAGATGCTGAACAAGTGATCTGGTAGTTTGGAATACTTTTGCTAGCCTTAGCTGTGCTGGCAATTGTTTTGCTTACTTCAAGTCAAGCACAGGGCTAGAACACGAGAATTCTCCGCATTTACCGAAATGAAATAGAGAGATCATCAGAATGATGAAAACACATGCTGGCTAGTACATTATTCTGATGATTTTTTCCTGGAAATTTCGGGTAAACGCTCTGAATTCCCGTGTTCATGAACAAACAGTATTTATATTAACTTAGTTTCTTGGTCAGAGTGTCGATAGCAGCTGATCGTATGCCATTTCAATATGGAAATGATCAGCCAGTATCATCGGACAAGACTGGTCGGTACCGCAAAAAATCCTACTGGCCTAAAATATATATGTAGGATGCTGTATACACAAACTTTGTCTATATACGAAGCACCCTTCCTATCTGGAGGCATCGATATGCGACACAACATGAGAGCCATACTTTTAGCATTGGGAGTAACCCTTCTGTTTCTGATCGTCCCGTTCGTCGCCATTGCGACCCCAACGGGTATAGGGATCGATGAGTTCATCGCCCCCGAAGTACCAGAGGTGGTAATTCCTGGAGATTTTGAGCCTGCGATGGAGGTCGAAAAGGAGACTGAGGACAAGCCAGTCACCTCATCCCGACGTGAATATCATCCATCCGAATACGATTACGACATGAAGAACATCTATTACCTGTGCTGTGAGAACATGACAGGAGACACGCATTACCTTGATGTGGTCCCCCACATCTCGAACGCGGACTCCGTCTCACCTGCTTATCCAGGCCTTAACAAGGAGGACCTCAACGGGACCTATACGGACCTGAACCCCATGAACTTCTCCTACCCAAGGGCTGGACAGAAGTTCTATTCTAACTTCGATTCACAGTGCGAGCCCGCATGTAACATCACGGTGAATGGTCTTGGTATCATGACCATGGCCGGTCCCGCAGGAGGTGCTGGAAAGTTGATCTGGCTCTCTGTTCTTTTCGACACCGACGGTGACTACGATGTCTACAAGCAGTCCGGAACCATTGAAGGAAGGCTCGACTTCGATTTCGACCCTGACACTCCTGGAACGGTAGAACCCTACCAGACCCACTGCACAAGGTTCATGACCATGGGCCAGCAGGAAGAGGAGCACATGGACGGCGTTGGTGTCTGGAACGGACCCCAGCCTGGTGCCATGAACGAGGGTCAGATCTTTGTTATGATGTGGAGGACCGACCTTATCCAGGACGGTGACTCCAACATCTCCGCAGACTTCGTTATCTACTGCGGCTTCAC
>JANQNL010000122.1 GCA_028279585.1 Thermoplasmatota archaeon | reverse complement strand
GGCCATAGACGGCATGGCGCAGTAGGATCATGTGGTTTTCGTTGAATGCCGATTGACGTAGAAAACCACATGCTTGTTTCTGAAAAGGCCAGGGTGGGGATGGATGGTGGGAGGGTTAGACGAAAAGCGATGGGGCTTCGGTCAGAACCGTCGATGTCCGGTAGACAACTCGGACGAAGAAGGGTCATCCAAAGCTATTACGATAGCTCACGCTAACGCTTTGGATGATTCTTTTCCACCAAGGGGTCCGAGTTGTCTCAACCGTACATCGACGGCATATGAGGAGACCTCGCCCCCTCGCTCTTCGCCTGTTTCCGCATGCTCTTGATCTTCGCCTCGATAGAAGTAGCCTCATTGTAGAGAGGCTCCACATCGACCTGGAGCTCTGGGATGAACAAGCTGATGGACTCGATGACCGTAGCTGCAGCCCTTGCGTCAGGGAAGTTCGGCTTGGCCTCTGCAAGGACAGAGATGACATTGAAATCACGCCTCTTGCCCTCATTGAGAAGGACACCAGCAACGCCTGATATCACACCTTCCTCGAACAGTGGGATGCCAGCATCAGAGATCATCTCTCTGCATCGTGGGGTGGACCCGATACCATAGGCCTCGAGCTGGTGTGGCTCTTCCTCCACCTCTTCCTCTTCCTCCTCATCGTCCTCGCCACCCATGAGCATCTCCTCGGGGGTCTCTCCCTCGCCCCGGTCTATGACCAGGCCCTCTGGGGAGATGAGGAGCTCGCATCCCTGTTCCTGCATCCAATCAAGGATGGTGGATGCGATCATCTTGATGAGGTTGGACGGAGGCTGGAACTCGGAGATGAACACTACGAGCTTCTTGCCCTCCTCTTCCGGGTCCTCTGTCGGCAGATAACCACCGTAGATCCTCACCGGATTGAGAGGCTCTGCACCACGGACCACAGAAACTGTGGGGAAATGGATGGAGTCGAGGATGCCTATCTGCTCGAGCTCCAATGCCGAAATGAGGTAGTTGGCACTGATGGTGGACACCAGTCCTACGCTGGGGAATCCGTCTATTACGACTGAACCACGGAGGTCCATTCGCTTGATGGAGAAGATCTTGATCTCGTCAACCATAGTACCACTGGAGGTTCAACAATGTCCAGATACTAATAGTTTGAGTATTGGGTATATTGACCTTGGCATTATGAATAAAAATATAGTTATTATCACCAAATCCTTTTATACTGATATCCAAGTGGATGAACGGGATTTAAGTTGGTAGTTCGAGAGAAAGCTCACAGACATCTGCAAAAGCGGATTGGAATCAAGTTCGATTATGATTTGATATCAACATCAACACAAAGACGAGTGAAAGATTATTATCGATGTTATCGGAAAAGGAAGTCCAACTACAAGAGATATCAATATCATCACGATCGGATAAGTAAGAATAAATGGGACTACATGTCTATCCCTGTCTTTCTAATGGGATTTGCTATTGGTGCGTTGATAATAGTATTCTCACCAGATAATCCTGAATGGTGGATCGTAGGAGTATGTGTGGGAGCTTGTGTGAGTGGACTAGGTTTATTGTTCAAGATCCAGAGCGAACGGGTGCGGGGGCTCAATCGTGTGAAGTCTGTTAAGTATCGTGACGAGTACAAATCATACAAGGTTCTCATGCTCGAAATGGAAGATGATCTCAAATGGAGAATAATCAAAGAGGTGTCATAGTGATATTATTCACTTGAAATGCTCTACCGCATTTGTGAAGACCTTGAGCCCCATCCCAGCATCCTTCGGTCCCTCTCCCCGGGTCCACCTCGGATGGTTCGTCGGGAACAGATAAGCCTCAGGATGCGGCATGAGTCCGAACACCCGGCCCGTCGGGTCGCAGATACCTGCGATGTCCGCCGTGGACCCGTTCGGATTTCCAGGATAGCCGGGGTTGGAGTTACCATTCTCATCGACATACGTGAGGGCTATCTGGCCGTTCTCACGTAGCTTGTTGATCATGGTTTTGTCGTCGGAGTAGAACTTACCCTCTCCGTGCCTTACAGGGAAGTATACCTTGTCCAGACCCTTTGTGAATACGCACTTGGAGTTTGCCTCCTCCTTGAGGTAAACCCAGCGGTCCTCGAACCTGCCAGAGTCATTGAAGGTCACTGTGCAGGATTGCTCGAAGTATTTCTCGTCCACAGCTGGGAGGACTCCCATCTTGGTCAGCACCTGGAATCCGTTGCAGATACCGATGATGAGGCCGCCGTCCTCGATGAACTTCAGGACCTGTTCCCTCAGTCTGAACATGACCTTGTTCGCAAAGACCTTGCCTGAGGCGATGTCGTCACCGAAGCTGAAACCGCCGGGGAACGCCAGGATCTGGTAGTCGTCCATGCTCTGCCTGTTGTCGAGGACATCGTTCAGATGGACCCTGTTGACCTCGTCCGCTCCTGCAAGTTCGAAGGCCGTCTGTGTCTCGTAGTCGCAGTTGATGCCGAAACCTGTCAGAACCATTACCCTAACCATGATATCACCACCTCATAGTCTCCTGCCAGGCTTCTTTTAGACGCGCCTGGTCGACGTCGATACAGACAGAACCGTCTGGAGCTTTGACTTGGAACTTGCTATCGTCTGTCACCCATCCGATCCTTGCCGTGCGGTCACCAAGTGCAGCTTCGAACGCTGCTGCATCATCAGGCTTGATCGTAACAACGAACCGGGACGCGGTCTCGGAGTAGAGAATGGCTGTTAGTGGGACATCGCCCTCGATGGGGACCTTGCCCAGGTCCACGTTCATGCCAAGGTCGCCTGCGAAGGCTGTCTCTGCCAGGGCGACGGCAAGACCTCCATCGGAGATATCATGGCAGGACGCGACAAGCCTGTCCTGCATGGCCTTGTGGAGCCGTGTGTATGTCTCGTAAGCATACTCGGTGTCCACCTGTGGGATGTTGGCCCCCAGCTGGTCAAAGAGCGCATAGAGCTCGGAACCTCCAAGCTCGTTCTTGGTCACACCGATCACATAGACCAGGTCGCCAACGTTCTTTGCGTCCATGGTCACGGCCTTGGTCACATCATCTATCTTTCCGATGGTCGAGACCAGGATCGTCGGTGGGATGGAGATCCGGGTATCGCCGTGATGGTAATCGTTCTTCATTGAGTCCTTGCCAGAGATAAGTGGTATGCCATACGCCGTGCAGACATCGTAGAGGGCCATGTTGGACCTCACTAGCTGGGCCATCTTGTACTCGCCGTTCGGGTTCTTTTCAGATGGGATAGGATCGCACCAGCAGAAGTTGTCCAGTGCTGCGATGTAGTCGGGCCTTCCACCGACCGCTACGTGGTTCCTGACCGCTTCATCGATGACACAGGCGGTCATGTGGTAGGTGTCGATGTCCGCATATCTTGGGATTATCCCGTGAGCTGCGACCACGCCAACGTTGTCCTTGGCCAGGGGTTTGATGACCGCTGCATCCGAGGGGCCGTCGTTGCAAGCACCGGTCAGTGGCTTGACCACGGACATGCCCTGGACCTCGTGGTCGTACTGCCTAACGATGTACTCCTTGGAACAGATGTTCAGAGCACCAAGAAGCTTCTTCAGAACGTCGTTGTGATCGTCGATATCGATGTAAGGCTCTGTGAGCTCAGCTGGGTCCCAGACCGCCTTGCACTCCATCTGGCTCAAACCGTGATGCAGGAAGTACATGTCGAACATGGCAACGACGTCCTCGCCCCAGGTGGCCACGAACATTCCGCTGTCCGTGAAGTTACCCAGGACAGTCGCTTCAACTTCCCTTCGCTCGCAAAGCTCCATGAAGGCCTCGATCTTGCCGGGGGCAACCGCCAGGGTCATGCGTTCCTGGGCCTCGGACTCCAGGATCTCCCATGGGTCCAGACCAGGATACTTCAGCGGGGCCTTCTTGAGGTCGATGACACAACCGCCAGGGGTCTCTGCCATCTCCCCCACCGAGGATGCCAGTCCACCAGCACCGTTATCGGTGATGGCATTGTAGAGGCCCATGTCCCGAGCCTCCAGGATCATGTCGTACATCTTCTTCTGGGTGATCGGGTCGCCTATCTGGACGGCTGTTGAAGGTGAACCCTCATGGAGCTCTTCAGAGCTGAAAGTGGCTCCGTGGATACCGTCCTTGCCGATCCTTCCGCCGGTCATGACGATGAGGTCGCCAGGCTTTGCAGCTTTATCCTCGGATGGTTCGCCATTGATCTTGGCAGGCATGATGCCG
>JANQNL010000109.1 GCA_028279585.1 Thermoplasmatota archaeon | reverse complement strand
CCATCTGGGGCCTCGTCGGTTCCGAAGATCTCCTCGAGGTCCTCTTCTTCCTGGGTCTCGTCCTCGGGTGCCTCAGCAGGAGCCTCGCCCTCGGTCTCCGGGGGCTTCTCCTCCTTGACTATCATCTCTTTCGCCTTGCCTGTCCAGATGAACAGGAAGATGAAGAAGGCTATCAGGAGTATTACGATGATTATCAGGACCAGTGCGAAGGTCGGGATGACATACCTGGAATAGATACCACCATAGTCCGTTTCTTCCTCGTTGTCAACGGTGATGGTACCTGTAGACACATCCTCGTTTCCGAACTTGTCCACGGCCTTGACCTGGTAGACGTGGTCGCCGTTGTCCTCGATGTCAGTTGTCCAGATGTAGACGTAAGTACCATTCGCATCTGGTGTCATCTGGTTGTATCCGGTTCCATCTATGTTGATGAAGACGCCCTGGATCTCCTCTGTGGAGGCTACCTGGGCCTGGAAGGTTATCTGACCGGAGGTCTCCATCGGTGGGAGAACGGTCAAGCCCTGCAGGCTGTTGTCCACCCACACAGACACGGTGATAGGCCTCTGCTGGCCCACATGGTCGTAGGCGGTGACCGTGATGGTATGGAGTCCATCAAGACCGGTGGTGTCCCATGGATGCTCATACAACCCTGTGGATGGGTTGAGGAATATCTCTATCGGGAACCCATCGTCGATGGTCACTATGACCCTGTCAAGCTCTAGACTGTCGGTGCAATATGCCTTGATCATGGTCACGCCGTTGACGGTCTCGTTGAGCACGGGGCTCACAAGGGATATCTCTGGCTGCGAGTTGTCGATGTAGACGTTGATTATCCTTGTAGTGGAATGACCAGCCTCGTCAGTTGCGCGGATCTCTATCTCATGGAGGCCGTCGCGGTAGTGCTGTGTGCTCAAAGGCGTCTCTATCATTGTGTAGCCGCCCTTGTCCACGCTGTATTCCACAGTGTAGTTGAACGCATCGATGACGGTGACGTTCATGAAGATGATACCGAACAGGTACTCGCCGTTGTTCGGGGACTCAACGTCGATTATAGGATCGTGGCTGTCGATGTAGAAGACCACAGGTCCCACTCTAGATGACTTGCCGGACAGGTCGTAAGCTGTAGCGTAGAGCGTGTATGAACCGTCCAGAAGCTTTGTGAGACTGTGTGAGTACTCGTAGTAGTTGGTCACGGTGTTGTAGGTAGCAACAACGGTCTGGCCGAACACTTCGACCTCGACCCTGTCGATCATAAGTGGGTCAGTAGCCTGGACCTTGAAGGTAGCTACACCCTCGAGGAACTGGCCCGCCACAGGATAGTGGATGCTACATGTCGGGACGCTGTTGTCGACGATGACCGTCAGGGTCTCGATGGTCTGATGACCGATGATGTCCCTGGCACGGATCTGCACTGTGTGCTCGCCGTCTGCGACCTTTGTCGTGTCCCAGCCGATGCCTACCTGCTTCCATCCCGCACCGTCCACGTTGTATTCTGTTGGGATCTGGAACTCGTCCTGGGACGTGGCGTTGATGTATACCAGGCCCTCGACGAAGTCGCCGGTCGATGGGTAGAAGATGGTAAGGATCGGTGGCTGATTATCGATGAAGAAGTTTATCGGCCCATCGCTTGTGGTCTTGCCGGACAGGTCGTATGTGGTTGCAGAGATGGACACCTCGCCGTCCTCTATCTGCAGCGTGGTATCGATGGTGTACTCGTAGTAACCGGTCTGCGTGTTCAGGGTCGCGTTGTAGAATGCTCCCTCATACTCGATGAGGACGTAAGCGATCCCGACCTCGTCTGTGGCCTTGATCTTGAACACCGTGTCGCCTTCAACGAACTGGGAGGGCGCTGGTGAGTGTATCTCACAGGTAGGTGCGATGTTGTCCACAACGACGAAGATGGAGTAGCTTGTGGTCCTTCCTGTCTTGTCGATGGTCCTGATGTCGATGGTATGCTCGCCTTCCTTGAGATCGGTGGTGTCCCATGGGGTGTCTATCTGGACCCAACCCTTGGAGTCGACGTTATACTCTGTGACGTCTGGGAAGTATTCCACGACCGTGACGTTGATGTCAACGATACCCTCGACGAACTGGCCGTTGGCAGGATTGTTGATGGACAGTATCGGATATGTGTTGTCGACCATGTATGTCCTTGGTCCAACGTAGATGGTCCTGCCGGCCAGATCGATGATGGTGGCCGAGAGCAGGTATGTTCCATCCTCGTAGAGGGAGGTGTCAACTGTGGCGCTCCACAGCGATGACTGTGTGTCATAGGTCGCGTTGAAGTTCTCACCGAACGCGTTGATTATCACCTGGCCGACACCGACAGAGTCCATGGCCATGATGCCAAAGGTGTAGACGCCAGAGAGATACTGGTTCAGACCAGGCTTGGCGATGTCACCCAAAGGATCGGTATTGTCAACAATGACGGTGACTCCAGCGGTGGTCACATGACCAGCAAGGTCGTAGGCCCTGACCTGGACGTCGTGTGCGCCATCGGTCTCCTTGGAGGTGTTCCAAAGCGTTGTGAGGTTGACCCATCCCTTATTGTCGATGTTGTACTCGACCTTTCCGGGATAGAGCTCGTCGACGGTCACAGCGAAAGAGACGTAGTCGCTCACATAGGAGTTACCAAGAGGAGTATCGATGGTGACCTCGGGTGCGTTGTTGTCGATGGAGAAGTTCCTGGTGGACAGGATGACCCACCAGCCTGCAAGGTCTGTGACGTTGACCGTGATGTTGTAGTCACCGTCAGCAAAGACCCTGGTGTCCAGCGACAGATCGTATGTGGACGACTGTGTGTTGTATGTTGTGTTATAGGTCGTGTTGAACACTGTTATCACAACAGACGCGATGCCCACCTGGTCCGTGGCCGCTATCTTGAAGGTGAAGTAACCCTCCACGAAACCATCGGTACCAGGGTTGGCAATGGAGCCGGCTGGGCCGTTGTTGTCAACGATCACGGTTATCTGGACGGTCTTGACGTGGCCTGCAAGGTCTGTGACCCGAAGCTCCACATCATGGTAACCGTCTGTCTCCAGGGTGGTGTTCCACTCTGTTGTGACATCAACCCAGCCACCGTCGTCGATGTTATACTGTATGGAGCTCACGAACGGCTCGTTGTCCATGGTGAGGTTGAATGTCACATTGCCCCAGACCATGTCACCATCCTTTGGATAGTTGATGGTGATGTCCGGAATGTTGTTATCGATGTGGAACTCAACAACTGGTGTCACTATCTGATAGCCACTCACATCTGTGATGAATGCCCAGACCGAGTAGTTACCATCCACATGGGATGTTGAGTCCATGAGATACTCGTAGTATCCGGTTCCGGAGTTGTAACCCGCCTCGGGCATGGTAAGATAGCTCATGGTGTCGTTGTCGTAGATTGTGAGGTTTACCCTCTGGATGCCTACTGCATCAGATGCAGAGACCCTGAAGGAGTGGATGCCTTCCAGGAACTGGTCCTTGGATGGAGAGGCTATCGTGCCCACAGGATTTGTGTTGTCCACTGTGACGGAGATCGTCTCCTCCACCGTGTGTCCACCGAGGTCTGTGGCCTTGATCCTGATGCTGTGGCTTCCGTCAGAGAGGGCCGTGGTGTCAAGGTTGGTCGTGGAGTCCACCCATCCTGCGGAGTCGACGTTGTACTGGATCTTGTCAATGAAGACGTCCGATGCCTTGATGTTCATGACCCATGTGCCAAAGATTATCTGACCGTCGGCCGGAGAGATGATGTTGAGGACAGGGTCGATGTTGTCTATCTGGAAGTTCAGGATACCGGTGATGGTCACATTGCCTGAATCGTCCTCAACATAGGCCTGGACAGAGTAGTTCCCATCTGCCTGGGCCGTGGTGTCGAAGAGGTATTCGAAGTATCCAGTGCCGGAGTTGTATGCGGCTTCAGGCATGGAGATGATGGTCACAGTGTCCCTGTTGCGAAGCGTCAGGTTCACGGTATCGATACCGACCTGGTCGAACGCCGTGACACGAATGGTGTGAATGCCAGAGACATACTGGCTTGCAGATGGGGATGCCATGGCACCGGTCGGGAAGTTGTTGTCCACGGTAACGGTGATCGTCTCCTCCACTGTGTGGCCAGAAAGGTCTGTGGCCCTGAACTTGATGGAGTGGGTGCCGTCAGCCAGAACATAGGTGTTGAGCACTGTGCTCACATCGACCCATCCAGATGAGTCGACGTTATACTCGACCTCGTCAAGGAACACGTCTGCGACGTTCAGGTTCATGGTCCACTTGCCAAAGATCGTCTGGCCGTTTATCGGTGAGTTTATGGTCATCACCGGGTCGTCGTTGTCGATCTTGAACTTGGTCGCTGATGACACAAGCTCGTGGCCAGCCTTGTCCCTTGCAAAGCATTTGACAGTGTAGTTACCGTCTGGGATGGTCGCAGAACCTAGAACGAACTCATAGTAGCCAGTGCCTGTATTGTAACCCATGGTTCCGTTGTCGACCTCATCGGCTCCAGTGTCCTGGTTGTGGATAGTAATGGTGACGTTTCCGATCTCCAAGGCGTCCAGAGCTGTGGTCTTGAACGAGTAAACGCCTTCGACGTACTGGTTCGCGATAGGTGCGATGATCGTGCACTGGGTCGGTGCAGTGTTGTCGATGACGATGCTCATGGACTCTGTGGTCTCTGCGCCGTAGATGTCCTTGGCGTTCACATACAGTGTGTGTGGGCCATCAAGATAACCGGTCGTGTCGATAGTGGCATTGAATATCGAACCCGATAGAAGGTCCATGTCCATCCACTGGTTCGCATCTATCCTATACCTTGGGTTCACACTGGTGTCCGGGATACCATCAGGATCTGTGATGTTCATCTGTAGATCGAAGTCGTCTGTTAGTGTCTGACCGTTGATGAGGTTCCAGAAGATGATGTCGACGTCGTTGTATATGTCGACATTCCCAGAGAGGGACCCTATGTTACCTGACCTGTCATATGCGTTCACAGTGTATGTGAAGACACCGGTGGCCTGTCCTGTGGCCACAGTGACGTTGTCCGAAGTATAGATACCATCGTGGGCCTGGACATCATTTCCAGTACCCTCATCGTTCATGACGACCTGGGTGCCGCCACCGATGTTAGTAGCATCAAGGTAAACATCAGCAAGGCCGGAGTGCAGGTCAGTAGCATTGGTCGTGACAAAGATCTGGTAACCGTCCTGGGCCTTGTCCCTACCAGCAGGGTAGGATGTATTGGCCCAATGGACCGTCGGTTGTTGATTATCTAGTTTTACCGAGAAATGTGTTCCATTGGAATTACCTGCAAGGTCGGTCCCCTCAACATCGAAGATTATCGTTCCTGTCTCCAACGAGTTGACAGTGACCCAATCAGAGCCATAGATGTCATCTCCAGCCTTCCCGTCACCATGCAATCCATCATCGAACATGTTGACCATCAAGGAGATACCAATGGACGACAGGTCTGCCTGGACGGTCGCTATTCCATTGGGCTGTTCCAAACCAAGCGTTGATACACCGAACTTCTCGATGACCTCTGATACATTGGTATAGACATCGGATAGGTCATCCGAGTCTGGTGCGAAGTAGTACCTACCTCCTGCGGACGAGTTCGCGATGTTGTTGAGGTCGAACTCTGTTGTGTAATTGTATGACCAAGCGGACTTGGCAAGATAACCTGCAGCGGTATTATCAGAACCCTGTGGATCGATACCAAGACCTATCGTGAACACTGGCAACGAGGCGTTGACCAGGCCGGTCCTGGTCCTATCAGCCACTGTGCCGCCAGGGGTAACAGCGGTCAGACCATTGACCGTGCTCGTGTCGAACTCTCTGTTCACTGTGCCATAGTGGACCGGAGTGGATCCCCACTCATTACCACCGCTTGCGGCCCATGTCAGTGCCGTCAGGCCATTCTGACCACCTGGACAATAGGTCTCGGAACCACGTTCTGATCCACTGGCATAGTCATCACCATCGGTCATGGCGATGACTATCGGGACAGCATCCGTCCTCCTGTTCAGCTCAGCGTAGCTGATGGAGGTGCCTATTGAATCCCAGATCGGTGTGTTACATCCTGGTCTCCATCCCCAGAAGGCTCCGAAATATCTTGTCAGATGGTTTGCAGAATCAGTATCGATGATATGCTTCAGGACGTTCTCGCCGGTATTGGTGTACCCACCACCGTTCGGATCGGTGTAGGTGTTGTTCATGTACATGAAGTAAGCGTACTGCTTCACGGACTCCCAGGGAGATCCTGACTGTGCATCGAACGCATATATCGCGCACCTGTCCTGTTCGGTCAGGTTCTCGATGAACTGTTTGGCCGCGAGCTTGAGGTCTGTCCATGGTGTACCGCTCATTGAACCAGAATTATCAAGGACCAAGACAACGTCCAGAGGCTGGCGCTCCACTACATCCTCTATGAGTATCTTGTAGTCCAGGGCCTTGCCAGTGATCCGGATCTGATCACCGTTCTTAACAGCGGTCTGACCAGCTGGAAGTTGTGTTTGGATATCCAGGATTGTAGGTTCGTAGATGTCTACATCGACCCCTGCGGTCTTGTTGCGAACATTACCCATCCGGTCGGTGGCAAGTATGTAGGTGGCCCAGTATCCACCAGTGGAGTTGATCGTGAGGGCATCTGTCCCAAAGAAGCCATCATCTGGTGAGCCATCATTATGGAGACCATCGTCGTACATCTTCTCGTTGGAGGTGCCCCCGATCTTCGATGCATCGCAGACCACGCCGGTCAGCGATGATATGGTCTCTTCTATCTCAGCGCGGATGGTGACCTGGTCACCAGGTTTGGCATGGGTCTGTCCCTTCGGATAGAACGTGGAGACGTTCGTGATAGAAGGGCCAGAGTTGTCGAACTTGCACGGAACCGACATCGTGACCGAGGTAGGGGAGGAGGAACCAGTGATATCGTACCTGATGATATGGTTCCCATCATTGTATCCGGATGTGTCGATCGTATACTGGTAGTTGTCACCGCCAGTGTCGGCCATGGTTGCCGTGAAGACACCATCGATGTACAGGCTCACAGCTGTTCCATCTGCTGATGTGTTACAGCTGAAGGTATAACTTCCTTCCAGAACAGCTCCAGATGCTGGTGCGTAGGATGAGACCGAAACTCCGCCTACCACTGATGGAACTATCACAAAAAGAACTGGGACTATCATTATCAGTGCGATAGTGGTTGCTAACAATACGCTCTTGTTTTTACGCATGGAATTGCCTCCATTCCCCCATGCCAGATGGGTGCAAGATCTGTAGTGTCCATAATATGGACACTATCGGGACCGCGGATTACCACGATTCCTAAAGACTATATAAAGATTAGTTTATCTTATACAAGTATTGGGAAACAAATAATGTAAAATGGGAAAAATCATGCAAGACCTTTCCCATTTACTGAAAGGGCAATTTTCCCTATCTCTTTCTTACACCAGGCAGGTCTGGGTCGAAAGCTGGGACCTCGAAATACCTGTTGGTCTTCTTCCAAAAGGAATCCAGGTCCTCGAAGGATGGCCAGTCCTTGATGAAATCGGACTTGGCATCTGCTGGTTTCAGTGTTGCGGTGTAGAGGGCGGCCCTAAACAGGTTCATCCTGACATAGGTCTCCTTGTGTCCCCTGACAAAGTCCCAGAACTCCTTCATGTCCCATCCGGATGTCTTTGCGATGTATGTGCACATCCAACACTCGGCCTCGTGTCCTTTGAGGTCCTCGGCCGTTGGGAACGTCACATCGTTCTGTGGAAGGTTGGCTGGGAACTCCTTGACATATCTGGTGAGCAGGGATTCCTTGTCCAGGTCGAAGTTCAGCTTCTTGTCCTCCTGGAGGAAGTCCCTCACCGTGGAAGGCCTCATCATGTCTGGCATGGCAGCGTCCAGGATAGGGCCGAGCAGCTTCGGGTTGTGCGCCTGCATGTACTTATAAATGGCCGTTGGGACCTTGTTGATGAAATCGGTCACCTGGTCCAGGTCGCGCCATCCCTTCTTGGTAGCATCCGCATCTCGCCAGAAGTCGATCTCGTCCTGGGTCCGAAGACCAGAGCCGAAATACTCGATGAAGTCTGCGAAATTGACTATCCTTCCAGTGTTGATATAGAACAGCTGGCCCTGGGTGAAGAATCCCAGGATCTCATCCTTACCGCGCTTCCAATGCAGAAGTACAGGGATCTTGTAGCCCCTGACCATGTTGACAAAGCCGTTGGCATCGTTGACCTTGAAACCGAAGTTCTTGAACTCAATGTCCTTGCCGTCAATGACAGGAACGTCGGTCAGCAGGTCCTTATCACTCTTTTTAGCCATACGATCCACCTTGTATCGGAATAGTGGTCGGGGGTATAAGGGTTTTTATTGCGAATAGCAATTTTTGGCAAATTATTCGCAATACGCAGAACGTCGTGAAGCACATTGACGGGCAGACGTTCTAGCGTGCGGAGGTTATCGAAACGATCGTAGAGACGGAGGAAACCTCCATATGTTGTTCGTAGTTACTAACATAGAGAGTCTTTCAATTATAATATGTGTACAGAGACAGATATATCGTTCGAACAGGTTGATGGTCAGGCTGATAGGACGAACAGCTCCATGAATCGAAAGAAAAGGCCGTTCTTCACTTGACTGGCTAGCGATTGCAGACGTGAAGAACGGTTTCTTGTGGTAGAGATTCATGAAGCTGTTCGTTCGACCATTGAACCAGAACGTATATATATCAAACCCGGCAACTATTATCTAACAAGGTGGTTCCTATGAACAAGACACTCATGTTCCTGATCGCTGCGCTCCTGATTGCTGTCGCACTCTGCTCCATGTCTGCAATGGCAGGCGTTGGTGGAGGCGGAGGCGAGAACCAGGGCGGAGATGGCGGATGGGGCCCTGCAGAGGGCGGAGAGGGAGATGGCGACGGCGACGGAAATTCCGATGATGACGGTGATGGCCTGTCCGATATGGCCGAGATGATGATGGGCACCGACCCAAACAACCCTGACACTGATGGCGATGGCCTTCCTGATGACAAGGAGATCGAGTTCGCAACTGACCCAAATGACTGGGACACCGACAACGACCTCCTGATGGACGGTAACGAGATCGGCATCGAGCAGGAATCCACAGATGGTCACTTCGTCGACTCCGACTACGATGGTGTCGGCGGTGGCGGTGGCTCCAACCAGGGTGGCGACGCTGGCTCCGGTCCTGCAGAGGGCGGTGAGGGCGGCGACGGCGACGGCGACGGAAACTCCGACGACGACGGCGATGGCCTCTCCGACATGGCAGAGATGATGATGGGCACTGACCCTAACAACCCAGATACAGACGGCGACGGCCTCCCAGATGACAAGGAGATCGAGTTTGCAACAGACCCAAATGACTGGGACACCGACAACGACCTCCTGATGGACGGCAACGAGATCGGCATCGACCAGGAGTCCACCGACGGACACTTCGTCGACTCCGACTACGATGGATGCTGCTAAACCACAGTTATTCACTCAAGGCTGACATACGCCCTACCGGTTCGCTGGTAGGGCCTTTTTTTGTACAAATTCCGAAGATGTACCATCACCTTTGACGAAGGTCCTTCTTCATCGCGTTGCAAGCTTGAAGTTCTCAAGACCCTTTTCATTGAATCTCTTCTGTATGATCATATATGCAAGAGGAACGGCCATCCCGATACAATCGTAATAGTAACGCTTCACCCATTGGATGAGCAACAGCTCCACCTGGGACCCGGCCTTTCTTGAGAGGTGCTTGTCACTATCGTCAACGGCCTGCCTGATGGTCCGCATCATCTCCTTCTCGATGCGCTCGATGTCCCAGTGTTTGATGTCTATGTAGTAGGAGTGTAGATGGTGGGTGGGATCATTGAGGTTCTTGTCCTCGATGAAGAACACAAGCCTTGTGAAAGCTTGGCTTGGGTCAAGAAGGAATGCCACAAGCCGCTTCGCGTTCAGGTTTTTCGATATCTCACGCAATCCTCGAATGCGTCTTAGAGCGTTGAAGACCCTGACGAACTTGAGGAATCGCCGCAGCTGCAGCTCCTCTATCCTGTCGATGTGCTCGTACATATCCACATACTCGAGGTTTGGCATAGTGAGAACGGAGCGCCTGATGATCTGCTTGATCTTTCTGCGGAGCAATGCCTTGCCGATGGCCTCGAACGCTCTATGATGGACAAGCACACCTGGGGAGAAGGAACGAATGTAGTGGAACGGTGTGGACATGTCAACGACGAAGTGTAGACAACGACCCAAGGATTCATCGGACATATCGTTCTCGTAGTCCTTTATCGCCTTGATAAGGACCTTCTTGGACGATGGATAGAAGTGCGCCAGTGACTTGAAGTAGTAGTCATCTTGGTGGTAATCGATGTCCGCTATGCGCTTACGCTGCTTATCATCGACCTCGAAATAATACAGCAACTCCTTGGTGAAGAGCCGGTGGATGGTCTTGTCCATGGGAGTACCATCACTGGTCGAAGACCTTCTGGGCCATATCGTCCAGGCCCATCTCCTTGTACTTGGCCACGGCCTTCTCCTGCATCTCATTTCCCTTGGATAGCTCTCCCCAGGTCTTCAGGGTCTTGCCGTAATCGTTGAGGACAACTGCTTCCAAGTATCCCAAGCCGTGTTCTCTGGTTTCCTGGAGGGTTCTCTCGAAAAGGCTATTGGCCATCTCCTTGTCACCTTTCTGGACATAGATGAGAGCGCGCATCCTATGGACACCAGCCATGCCATGGAAGTCCCTTATCTTTTTGAGGATGGCTTCTGCTTCATCCAAAAGGATAGGAGCCTGGACAAGGTCGTGTTCTTTAAGAGCTATCTCAGAAAGGTTGAACTTTGCCCAACCCTCCATACGTAGGTCTCCCCCCTCCCTTGAGATCTTGATGCACTTTCTGAAGTTCGGCTTGGCATCCTGGAACTTGTCATGTTCGAGCTGGAGGTCACCAAGATTGTTGTAAGCACGGGCGAGCTCGTATGTGTTATCGGTATCGGTGATGGACTCTATGGCCATCTTGTAGAATCGCTCGGCTGCTTCGAACTGACCGGTGTCTGCAGCTACATTCGCCTTAGCAAGATTGATGAGGCCGTCGAGAAGCAGGTCGGACTCACCAAGTCCCTCGGCCTGGTCCAGGAAACGCTTGGCATCATCGTACTTCGCCATCTTCCATGCGAGGTTGGCAAGTTCGTACAGGCACCTTGCCTGCTGGATGGGATCCTGTTGTGACTCCGCATCTTTTGCAGCTTCTGCAAAGTATGCCCATGCTTCGTCCATGTGACCCATCTCTCTCTGGACAACACCCTTGATCTGCAGAGCAGAGGACTTGGCCATGACCAAGCTCTCATTTGCAGCGATCATCTCCAAGGCAGAATCAAGATACCCGTCAGCCTTTTCGAAGTCCCCACAATGTAGCGAAGCTGTGGCCACGTCGAACAGGAGCAGGACCTTCTTCTGCTTGTCAGGCATCTTGTCAAGTATATCCTCGATGTCCCTGAGCTTGAGGATCTCTTTCGATAGAGCTCTGGCCTTTTCCTCTGAATGGAACGATTGCATCACAGTGGTCAATGCCGATGACAGAGCAGGCAGGTCCTCGGCCCGGATATCTGCGGGGTTCAAGCCCATCTGCTCACACTGCTTGTTGACTATGTGATGACCCATCTCCTTCATTTCACGGGCCATAATCTTGTGTATCAAAAGGCTGAGTTCTCGGGACACGGTATCCTATGAGCATCATTATTTCCAATTAAAAATGTTGTCCCTAGTAATCCCGGAAAAAGGTCTCAAAAACCTAGGTGTCCTGGATGATGTAGTACTTCTTCTTGCCATCGTCCTCGACCTTCATCATGAGGACACCAAGACCCTCAAGCTTTCCAGCGTGATAGTAGACGTTGTGCCTGGTCATCCCAGTGGCCTTGACGATGTCCACGGGGGTCGCACCAGGGTTCTTCCTGATGATGTCCACGATAGTCTTCTGCGTCTCGGACAGGTATGGGTTACCATCCACGGGAACGTTGTATGTCCAGTACCGCTTGTACTGGCCGCACTGCCTTGAGCGGACCAGTTCCTCGGTCTCCAGCTTTCCGATGTGATGGGTTAGAACTCCCATAGGAAGGTTCAGCTTGGACTTGATGGCCCGGAGATGCCCTCCAGGGTTCTCCTCGATGTACTTAAAGATCTTCTTCCTTGTTGCATGGTCCATGAGCTTGTCCGCACGGATCTTGGAGTAGATACCGAAGATCATGAGGGCGACTATGACAATGACGATAAGAACAAAGACAATGCCACCACCAATTGCGAACAGAGCAAGGAATGCACCACCTGCGGAGTCCTCGTCTAGACCCTCCGACATACCTGGTGCTGAACCGCTATCCTTGTCGTCGTAAGGTGCTCCATCTCCACCTGTGGCGTCAGTTGGATGCCCTCCGTCTCCCGAATCCATTCCACCTGAACCATCGCCAACCTCTCCATCAAAGCCTGCACCACCTCCAGCTCCACCACCAGCTCCACCTCCATCGGTATCTGTGGCCGCATTGGACCATACCTCCTCCATGGTCCTCTCCTCATCGGAGATGCTCATGAGGACGCCGACGTTGTATGGACCACTTCCTGAGACGATGGTGACGTTCTCGTAGCCTGCATAGGACTGGTTACCGACCTCAAGCATTGCTACGATGGTGTAATCCCCGTCTGCAATATCATCAAAGGATGCTGAACCTGAGGAGTCAGTAAAGGTTGAATCAATGAGTTCCCCATCATACACGATGCCGACCTGGGTGCCATTGAGGTCAACGGCATCGTCACAGGACACTGCAACGTTGATCGTTTCAGAGGCTGAGGTTGTAAAAGCAACGCACGCGATGATAGCCACAGCTAGCAACATCAAAAGGATTGATACTGTCATTGCCCTCGAACCGCGTGTCCAAAGAGCATTGTCCTTTGAGATATCCTTGCTTTTCATGTGCTCACCTCTTATTATGTATCCTTCATTATGTAATACCTTCGGGACCCGCCTTCGGTCTGGCTTGTCAGAACGCCTTTTCCTTCGAGCTGTCCTGTGTGATAGTAGACGTTGTGTCGGGTCATTCCAGTAATGTCTGCAAGCTCCTGTGGGTTGGAGCCAGGGTTGGCCTGCACCGCATCCACGATCTTTTGGTGTGTCGGTGTCAGGTACGGGTTACCGTCAGGGGGGATGTTGTATGGCCAGTACCTCTTGTACTGACCGGACTGCCTGGACCTCACCATCTCCTCGGACTCGAGCTTTCCGATATGATGGGTTAGAACACCCATGGGTAGTTCGAGCTCGTTCTTAATGGCACGGAGATGGGTGCCAGGGTTGGTCTCGATGTACTGGTAGATCTTGGAGCGGGTCTCGTTGTCCATGAGCTTGTCCGCACGGATCTTGGAGTAGAATGCGACTGCGAGGACGACGACGATTATGATTATGACGAAGAATATTGCACCGAGGAACAATGGACACATGAGAAATGCGTTGGTATCCTCTGCATCCATCCCGCCCGCCCCACCATCTGTAGCGCCACCACCTCCAGATCCACCTCCACCACCACCACCACCAGTACCGTTGCCACCGCTGCCACCATCTCCGCCATCGGTCGCATTACCACCATTACCAGGAGATACTGGAGTATACTTCCACTCGAACTCCAGCGTGAGGTTGACCGTCAGGTTCTCATCCTCGATGGTGATGTTCTCCTCGGCCACATACCTCCAGGTCCCATTGGACCAGGTCGCCTTGAACGTGTAGTTCCCAGGCCCCAGGTCTGTGAAGTTGTAGGTACCGTTCGTCCCTACAGTCACGTTATGGATCCTGTCGGTTCCATTGAAGACCTCTATCCACGTCCCATCAACGTCAAGACCTTCATCTGAGTCGACGTTGACCGTGATGGTAGGTTCTGCCTGGGCAGAGCTTACACAGGCGACCAGAAGTATGAATAAGGTCGCTGCGAGGAGGAGGCCAGTCAGGCCGCGGGAGGATGTCCGAAGTAGCATTTCCTACTGCTCCTATGTAATGATTAGAGATTAGTGTATATAAATAAAGCTTAGAACACTTCCTTACCAGTCCATCACTCTATTATCCCCTCCTACTCAACGGTCCGTCCATAAGGTTTTCGCATCAAATCATTTGGGGGATTGGAAGTGTTTATAAAGTAGCCATCCTTTCCCCTCATACTCCAGGGGTCCCACCATGGCGAAGAATCCCGTTTCTGCTGTAAAGGATATTTTCACAAAGTTCCCGAAGGTTTTCTGGACCGTCCAGATATTCGAGCTTTGTGAAAGAGGCGCTTACTACCTTATGATGCCGATCTTGGTCTGGCACGCCATCATCAATGTCGGTGTCCCTGTGGGACTGGCCATGGTCTTGACCATGTTCATGTACCCCTTGCAGTACGGTATACCGATCTTTTCCGGTGCACTTGCTGAAAAGATAGGTTACCGTAAGCAAATGATATTCGCCTTTTCGGTGCTATCAGCTGCGTATCTGTTCCTATCGTTCGCGGCCAGTCTGAAATCCGTATCATCGATCATCCCGGTCATTTGGATGATCATTGGTGTGATGTCAGTTGGTTTCGGTATCGGTTCATACAAACCTCTTGTATCAGCAACAGTTGCCAAATGTACCACAGACAAGGATAGGAACATCGCATACTCAGTCTACTACTGGGTAGTTAACCTGGCAGCAGCAGTCTTCCCGCTCATCTGGACCGCCTTGAGCCTTGCTGGCTTCCTCAACGAATCCATGTATGAGTGGGTGTTCAGGGTCGGTTTCGTCTTCATGGGCGTCAATGTCCTGGTCGGTATCTTCGTCTTCAGGGAGGTTCCAAGGTCCGGACAGGTCAAGACCGTCAAGGATGTCATCAACAATGTTACCACGGCCTTCAAGGATAAGAAGTTCGTCGTTATGGTCGTTCTGATCGGTGGGTTCTGGGCGCTTTACTCATCTATGCTCAACGCATTGCCCATTGCTATCTTGGGATTCGGATTCGCTCCCCCATGGGTTACAGCGATGATGATAGGTATATTGAATCCATTTACGATCATATCCTTAGGGATCCCGCTTGCTAAGCTTGTCGAGAAGATGGAATCCCTCAAGGCCCTCATGTCTGGTGTGGCCCTGTATGTTGTTGGATTGATCATCATTGGTCTAAGTCTACGTGTTTGGTGGCTTGTGGCCATTGGTATCATCATTGCTTCTATTGGAGAGTTCATGGTAGCCCCAGGTTACCTGGCGTTCGTCTCGAAGCTTGCTCCTAAAGAGAAGGTCTCCGCATACATCGGCTGTAACTTCCTTGCGACCATGATCGGTCTGTTCGGTGGAACCATTATCTTCGGTTCAACGTTCACACTCGTAGGAACCGTATGGGAGAGGCCATCGTTCGCATACGGTATCTACATCGCTGTCGGTTGTGCTCTGCTCATTGGCTTCATGCTTTACTACAAGGCTTGGGGCGCAGATATCATTGAGAGGGCAAAGCAGATAAAGATCATGCAGGAAGGTGCAGATGCACTGAAGGATGATAAGACAACAGATTTCATCTTCACAAAGCCCTTCGACTTCAGGATCTCGATGCTGGCCCCAGCCATCATCATCCCAACAATGCTCGTCATCACCTTCATGATGCCATCCTCGGAGTTCCTTGGTGGAGATGAGGGAGGCACTGGTATTGTCACACCCGACTTCGATATCCAGAACTATGACGTGACACAGAGCGCAGAGGACCAGGTAGGCTCTGCCAATGTCAACGAAGGAGATACTGTCATCGAGGTCATCAATATCACTCCCGCTGAAGGTCAACTAGTGAGTTCGGTTACATTCACTCTAACGTGGCAAGACGAACCTGACCAGCGTATATTGCTTCAGCAAGGTGAGAACCAACCTGATGAGTTCGAAATAAGATGTACCAAAGATGGTGTATCTCAAAGGGCTCAGGGTCAGAACGCACGTGATCCAAATGGTGGTACAGGAACGATCACCATAACCCTGACGTTCGAACACGATTCAGCAGATTCCATCAATGGCACTGGAGATTACGATGTTGAGATCACCCTAATTGGTGCTGGTGACTTCACTCCGAGGTTCGCCGGGCCGTTGATGAGGAACGATGTGTCCAACGGTTATACATTAACCTACTCAACAGAGATATACACGCCAAAGGCCGCAGAAGAGTGAAGTTCACTTCTTCTTACCGGCTATCCTCTGGGCCATCCCCCAGAAGATGTCAACGCCCCAGGCCATCATGTCCTCGTCAAAATCGAATTTAGAGCTGTGATGCCCACCGTAGGTTGGACACCCGAGCCCCACGAACACGGCCTTCCCACCCTTGTTGGTGACCTCGCGCATGAGGTATGTCGCATCCTCGGAGCCCATGAGAAGCTGTGTGTCGATGATCGCCTTGGACGGGATGCCAAGCTCCTTTGCTACGTCCTTGACCATCTTACGCATTGCAGGGGTGTTCTTGGCGTTGATGTAGGTCCCCACGTTCTTGTAGTGGAATCCCACGTTGTTCATCTTGGCAGCACCCTTGATGACGTTCAAGGCCTTGCGTTCCATCTCCTCATTTATCTCCATGGTCTCTCCACGGACCTCAAGGACGAACGTCGCTTCCTCGGAGATCACGTTGGATGGGCTGTATGAATGGAAGTCTCCCACGCCGGCCCTGGTGGCGCCGTCCCCATGCCTTGGAAGTGCATGGATCGCGGTGGTTGCCTGTGCGGCTGCGAGAAGTGCATTCTGGCCTTCCTGGGGGGCAACGCCTGCATGGGCTGCCTTGCCTTCGAAGGTGACCTTGTACCTGGTGGAAGCCATGAACTCGACACCGCAGATTATCTTGCGCGTGTCCACAAGCCCAAGGTGTGCGGATATGAAGTAATCAAGCTCCTTGACGGTCTTGTGTTTGGAGAACACGGACCCGCCAAGGCCGCCCTCCTCTCCTGGCTGGAAGTAGATATAGATGTCAGCGTTGAGCTTCTTTTTCTTCTTGGTAAGAAGCCGGGCAAGACCAAGGCCCATACTGATGTGGCCGTCGTGGCCGCATCCGTGCATGTTGTCGTTCTTTGACCTGAAACCCTCTCTGGTGGGCTTGTGGTTCTGGTCCTCGCTCTCGTGAAGGTGGAGTGCGTCGATGTCGAACCTGAACCCGATCTTCGGGCCACCCTTCCCCATCTTGAGGTGGGCGATGACGCCAGTGTATCCCCCGTGCATCCCCTCGATCTTGCCTATCCCGTAGTGGGTCTTGGCATGCTCGTAGTAATGCTCCATGACCTCCTCTTCTGGAAGGTTGTTGCGATACTCCTTCTTCGGGTAGATGTCGATGCCGTAGTAGATGTCCCATTCCTCGAGCTCCTGGAGTTCCTGGATGATCCTGTAGGTGGTCCAGAACTCTGCCCACATGGGCTCAGGATACTCGTGGAACTCGCGGCGCAGGAGTTGGAGCTTGAGGAGATCGCGTGTCTCCTTATGGGGGGGTACAAGGTCGTCGGCCATCTGTGAGGGATGGGGGAGGGTAGTAATGAAGGTGATGGTCAAGAATGGATGATGGACGATTCGTTCAAAGATCATCCTTCGCTTGCACTTTCCAAGCAAAGAAAGGTCATCCAAAGCTTCAGGGCTGTCGCTAAAACCGCTTTGGATGATTTCTCATCACCAAAGTACTTGGAAAGTGCTTCGCTTCAAATGATCTGCATTTCCTGTAGCTTCTCTGGCAGATAAGTGTCCGTCACGAAGTCCAAACCATACTTGGCAAGCGCCTGCTGTTCTGACTTCTTCTTGATCTCCAGCTGTAGCTGAATCTCACCCTGCCACTCCGAGTCCCCGAACCGAGGATCGGTAAGCTCGGACTTGAGCGCGTTAACGTCCTGGTCCGTGAGCTTGTCCGACGGCAGATCGTAGTTGATGATATCAGACGGTGTGATACCAAGATACCGCGCCGTCGGTGTCGCCAGGTATTCCGAGATGTGGGCTGTCTTGATCGCACCGTATGCGACAGATGCGAAGATTCGGAAGGACCAGGGGTCTCCATCAGTGAAGACCACGACTGGCAGGTTCATCTCCTGGTTCAAGCGCTTCATGAAGCGTCTTGTGGACCTTGCCGGCTGACCCTTGAGATGGACGAGCACCGCTCTGTGGCTTTCGTCAAAGCCGTTCTCTACCAGCCTGTCGAACATACCGCCTGTCTCTATGGCTATGATGAAGTCCGCGTCGACGTTCTTGAACGTGATCTTCTCCTTCTCCACATTATAAGGTATCCCGTAGCCTGAGTCGCCCACGTCGTCGCGGCAGTTGATCTTCTTCTTCTGGCCCTTTCTGTTCTTCTCCTCGAGCGTGAGGTTGCCTATGACCCTGGCGCCGTCCTCTTCAGGCCTGAGCTTGAAGTCCTCCCGTAGCGAGCGAGTGATGATCTCCAGGTCCTCTGCGAGCTTGTTGGAGTCGTCCTGGGACGAGAACTTAGCTTTCTCCCAGCCTTCGGAGATATAGTACATCTCCCTCAATGTGGAGGTCTTGGAGGACTTTATCATCTCCTCGATGAAATCCACGGTATATATGGCGCGTAGGATACCATAGGCTGAACCCAGGTCCTTTGCAGAGCGGGTCACCTGGTCCAGGCCATATTTCCATACCTGGTGAGACTGGTCGAAAACGATGTTGGACTTGGTCCTGGAAGGTAATTGCATCGTTGGGATCTCGCCAGTGTCAAGGTCGTTGTACATCCTAGTGGCTATCTTGCGAAGCTCTTCGATGGTCTTTGCTTCCCTATCCTTCTGTTCCTTGCTCTTGGTCATCATCACTCCTCCTTCAGATAGGGTCAGCTCCTATTATCTCACCCGGGACCTTCTTGTAGAACAGGTCGCAGTCGTCGAAGTCGCCCTTGTCCAGGCCCAGGATGTTGAACGTTATCTCCTGGGTCTTAGACGACTCGAGGTTCTTCAGCTTCCAGCTGATGAGCCCGTCCTCGATCTTGTCGGGTGGTGGTTCGGTCAGTGTTATCATGGCTTCAGGGACCTTGCAGAACAGATGTAGGTCCCGCTTCTTTGGCGTGTAATTGTTAACAAGGATCTTGACCTTGGTCGTTGTCTGCTTCTCCTCACCCTTACCTACCACCTCATAAGCGATGGCAGAGTCGATGTAGACTATGTTCATTATCTTGGTGACCACGGGGGTGATGTCTGGCACGGGCTTTCCAAGCATGTCGGCGGACTTCTCCGCAATGCTCGGAATAACGTCCTGGATGATCTCGAACTTGTCCTTGACCTTCTCGAGCCTGGCCTTTTTATTGATGTGTGTCTTCAAGCGCCTGGAGCATTCCTTGAGTGCGTTCTGGACCTCAGAGTAGATCTCATCCACATCGGAAATGGCCTCCTTGGACTCGGAGGTGAAAGGAACATTGGTGGAGGCAACGTGCACTAGGATCATTGCAGGCCCTTTCGGAATACCTTTACTTCCTGGCTGGTCGAAACCATACTGTCTCCAGTTCATCCCCTCTATGGCCTTGGTCACGACGCATCCACCCTGCTGGAACAGCAACGGAACGCGATTGGCAAAGCGCAGGATCTTGACCTGATCGTCCTTGGCTAGGTCCCCACCATACACCAGGCCTGCCTCGACCTGGAACGGAGTTCCTGCAAAGACCTTGGGCTCTCGGGTCACTGTATAGCAGAACTTGGAGTCGATCTCCTTTTTCAGACCCTTCTTGATAAGCATATCACCGATGGGGGAAAGACAGTCTGTGGGGGGGGCCATTATCTTGACCTTCTTGATGGCATCCAGAACTGCCTTGGCCTGGGCGGTGGTCAGGTTCTTTGGCCGCATGTCCGCTGGGACCTCAGCCACCTGGCAGATCTCCTTGGCCGTGCGATACGAGACACGGGAGAACTCATTGACAAGGAAAGAAGTGAACTTGTAAGTGTCAGTGTGCTCGGCCATCTTCAGGAGCGTTCCGAGCTCGATACCCTCGGGGTGGGGTTTGATCTCACGGGTCTTTGTGGGCATCTCGTCGGTTGCCCGCTCAAAGAGGTTGTGTGTACCATCTGGCTCGTTCAACACAAAGCGTGCGTGCGGGTTCACGATCGCGGTCGCACGGATGTACTCGATGATCGAACCGTGGCCACGCTTGTACTTGCCTACCATATCGATGGACACCTTGGTCCCATGCTCCTTCTCGTCCCAGAGGATCACCTGGGAGCGCTTGACCACAGGCTGGTTCTTTTTGGTGTCCAAACCCACGAACATCTCGAACGCAGGCTGGTCCTCGTCGATCTTGGATATGATATGTGCAGGATGACCAGTGCTCAGCTGACCATACATGACTGCCGCAGAGATACCGATACCCTGCTGACCTCGAGACTGCCTTATGGCATGGAACCTTGAACCATAGAGCAATCGTCCGAACACGTTCGGGGCGACCTTCTTGGTAAGCCCGGGACCGTTATCCTCTATCGTGACCACAAGGGAGTCATCCGATGGACCTTTGTTCACGGTGACCTTAACCTCGGGAAGGATACCGGCCTCCTCGCATGCATCCAGGGAGTTGTCCACACCTTCTTTGACGGCTGTGAGGACTGCCCTGGTCTGTGAGTCGAATCCAAGGATGTGTTTGTTCTTTTCGAAGAACTCCGCTACTGATATCTCCTTCTGTTTCTTTGCGAGTTCTTCTGCGATGGGTGCGGCCATGGGTATCTCTCCTGGAAGGTCCAGGTCATTCCTTCTATTTTAGATATATAAATATTTATAGAGGGAACGACCAGATATCAGGGTGGTCCTAAAAATAGATTTTGGATACTGGCCATTACTGGCCCAGTGCCCTCATCCTTTCGATCAGAGCATCGAAGAGGAACTGATGAGTGCTTCGGATGGAGGCCATGTCGACATACATCTCTGGGCTGAGCCGGAGCTCTATATGCATTAACAAACAACGTGCAGGATAGAATGCGGCAGTTACAGTGTGCGCAAGCATCCCAGCTGGGATCTCGTCCACATCTTTCAAAGCATCAGAGAAAGGTGCACCGCGCGAGACCACAGATTCGAACAGCGTCCTATTGATGAAGAAGCTTTTACCCGAGCCGAACAGCGTGTCCATGTCGAAGGCCTTTCCTGCGATAGAGTACTTGATATTGTTCATCTGGAGGTATCTATATCCCATCCTTTCAGGCCCCAGTCCGGACAGCATATGCTCCCTTCCCCGGTCTATATAGACAAGCTCGTCTGTGAAGACAACGGAAGCATTGGCAGAAAGCTCGTCGAAGACCGTCCCTACAGCACGGGTCAAAACCGAGGGATCGTCAAGAACAACCCCGTCAAGCAGGCCCTTTGTGAGCATCTGCAGGTTCAGGTGGTCATCTGCTACGATGACGTTGACCAAGGCAGAGGAGCTTTTCATTCCAGACAGTGCGTGGAAAGCCCTGTCCCGTGACACGTTCGTCACGCCGATCCTGACGACCTCCATCCCATCATGATGCTCCGAAACATCCGCTTCAAGGTTCTCTGTGAAAAGTGGCGAGGGGTCCATCATCCCGACCAGTGTTTTTCCCACCCAGGTCAGCCCTGTGGAGTTAGCGTGAGCACGTGTCAGCTTCAGGCCAGTTCGTTCCTCTGCCGCTTTGAGATGCCGATGGAACGCTGCAACACCGATGCCAAGGGACCTGGAGGCGGCCCTCTGGCTGCCATGAAGGTGTATGGCCTCAAGGCACTTCACCTCCATGAGCGTGAGCCCAGCCATGGAACCTATGCCTCTGTCCTCGGACATCTTATCGCCTGTGTACATGCTGTACGCTAAACCTGATGGTCTGCATGAGTAATTACTTCTTCAGGATCTCGCCGCACTCCGGACACTTCTTGTCGCCCTCTTCCAGGTATGCACCGCAGTTGGGGCAGACGAACTGGATCTTTATCAGGTCCTTCTTCTTCAGAAGGCCGATGAGGGTCTCGAAGGCGGTCTTCACATCTTCGACGGAGCGGGCGTTGGTGCACATGACCCTGCCGCTGTCGAAGATAACGACTGCCACGTGGGGTTCTTCCATCCTATAGACAGCACCCGGGAACATGTCTGGATCGTAGCTTATCTCATCAATGGCCTTGGATACTTTCTCAAGGTCCACCTCAGTGTTGAGGTTTGTCGATGCAATGATGTTCTCGATGGTGATCTCCATGGTCGCACCCCCGCTTTAAATTGCGGTCGTCTGGTCTTTCGGATTAGGTTGAGGATATTAAAGGCTTTCTAGCGCTGGACCATTACCTGCGCTTCCTCTTCTTTTCCTTGTACTGCGAGGTCTTCAACAACGAAGGGAGGTGGATGAGATACGTCCCGTCCTGGTCAACGATGACCGGGCTGTCGTCCAAAAGTTTGTCCAGGTCTATCTCGTAGACTCCCTTTTCCTTCATCTGGATGCTCGCAGGTCCTTTGATCTTCGGCTTGTGACCCTTGGGCTTGGTCCGAGTGCCCTTGACCTCCTTGATGGTCTCGAGCTCGGTGCCCTCCTTGAGGCGCTTCTCTGGTTCAGTATCCGGTTCATCTTCAGGCTCATGAACCTTGGGTTCCTCGCCGGTCATCTCGGAGACCATCTTCTCGATCTCTGCACCCATGTCCTCGACGTCCACCTGCTTGGGCTCCTTGTCACGACCCTTGGGTTTGTTCCGACCGTGCCGACCCTTTGGTTTACGCTCTGTGGGTTTGTCGCGGGCTGTTGGGGCATCGTCGATTAGCTTGTCCACCCTGGACCGGTCAGATGGAGGTTTGAACCTGAACCAGCCATCGCCCTCGTCCATGACCTCGCCTTCCTGGGTCATCCGCTCGATGTCCTCTTGCTCCAGGCGGCCAGCCATCTTCTGGACATAAGCACGTACGTCCTTGTCGGTCTTGGCCCTGAGCTCCTCGCTCATCTGTTCGCGGCGTTGGTCGGAGACTGGCTTTGAGATATAGAAGAACTTCTTTCCCCCGCAATTGGAGCATCCCTTGAGAAGTTCAGGGGAACCTGATTCGATGATCACTCCGCACTTTAGACACTGGTGTGGCATTACTCCTCACCTCCTTCTTCTGGTGGTTGCTCCTCACCCTCTTCCTCTGGTGTGTCTGGAGCTGGAGGTGGTGGAGGCATCTCCTTGAGCCGCCTGTAGCGGAATCCAGGTTTCTGTTTCTCCCTGAAGAACTTCGAGTCAGCATCCGGCCTGTTAAGCTCCACAGGCTGGTCCGATGCTTCCTGGTCCCTGATGAACCCTACTTTGGGTTGGTCCTCTGGTGGAGGATTGTTCTCCACGATGTCGCTCAAGGTCTCTGCCTTGGGCGGTTCCTCTGGGGGAGAAGTGGGTTCGGGGGAAGGTGGAGGGGATGCAGGCTCTGGAGGCGGGGGTGTTGGTGGCGGTGGGGTCGCTGGGACCTCCTCTTCAACCAATTCTTCACCGCTTTCCTCGTCCTCGGCTGGTTCCTCCTTGGGTTCGTCCTCAGCTTCTGTAGGTTCCTCAGAGGTCTCAGGTCCATCCTCTGAAGATGGTTCCTCCGAAGCTTCCTCTTCTGTTGCCTCGTCGTCCGAGGATTCACCTTCAGGGGTCTCTTTCTCTGGTGGAGCATCCTCCGGAGGTCCTGGGTCCTCATCAAGCTCTTCTGCAACCGGATGCATAGGCTCCATCGTTACCTCGCCACTGCTGGACTTGCTGACGATGGACGCCTCGATGACCTTACCGTCCTTGTGGATGGTCTGGAGAAGATGCGCAGGACCGACGACCATCATACGCGGGGGCTCCTGTCTGCCAAATAGCCTATCGAGGAAACCACGACGTTTCAGGTCGATGGAGAAGCCTGGGGTCTCCACACCGATGAAGGACTCATGATCGATCTCTTCCATGGTGGTTCGGATGAGCTCCATCTCCTCCTGTGCAGTGAGGCCTCGCTCGAGGACGAGGACCTTGCCCATCTTGATCTGGTCCACAATGAAACGTATCCTTTGGGCAGTGTCCATCTCCGCAAGCGTTTCGCGGGAGATGAGGTTGATCTTGACGCCCTCGTCCGCGGGGGCATCTTCATCTTCCTGCGGCATAGGATCATCCGAAGTACTTCACCATGGACTTGTAGAGGTTGTCCATGTTGTAACCTGTAAGTGCAGAGACTGGGACCACGGGATGCTGTGGGAAGGCTGTCTTTATCGCAGCCGGAGAGGCATCCTCCAGGTCTATCTTGTTCGCAACGATGAGCGTAGGAAGCTTCCTGGCCTCGAGGTTGCCAAGGATGGTGACGTTGACCTGGGTGAACGGGTCCTCGTTGGCGTCCATCACCAGGATGACGCCTTCGACGTTGTCGAGCCATTTGATGGCCTCGATGACGCCCTCTGTGGCTTCCTTGGCCCTATCCCTGGACTCTTCCTCGTCCATAGAGAACTCTTCCACGAAGTCGTGGAAGTCTATCTTGGTGGCGATGCCAGGGGTGTCGATGATGTCGAAGGTGACCTTTGAGCCCTCTGCTTTGATCACTATCTCCTTCTTCTCCTTGGCGTGTCGGGTCTCGTGTGGGACCTCGGATGTGGAGCCGATGACCTCACCGGTCCAATCCTTGGAGATACGATTTGCGAGGGTGGTCTTACCAGCGTTAGGGGGTCCGTAGATGCCTACTCGGAGGTGTTTCTTCTTTCCGAACAGGCCTTTGAACCAACTCCCTATCCTATCGAACAGTCCCAAAAGTTGTTGGCCTCCAGATAGTTTTAAATATATTAATAAAGCCATTAACGTTTTGATTTAAAAACATGTTGGTATTGGTATCTGGAACGCATCAGAAGGCGTATGTCTGGGTCATTCGACCCTACAGCAAGCCTTATATACCGATTGTATATTATGCCGACCCCGTCCTGGCCAAAGGTCTGGACAACATACCTTTCGAGGTGGAAACATGGCAAGGTTCCCCGAAGCTGAGAACAGGCTGCTCATCATGAAGATATGCATGAACTGCTCTGCGCGCAATCCAATGAAGGCGAAGCGCTGCAGGAAGTGCGGCTACAAGGGACTTAGGCCAAAGTCCCGAGAGAGAAAGATCTAAACTGCTCTCTCTGTCTCTTCTATGTTCACTACGTTCAAGGTAGTGGAAACCAGGTCGATATCAAGGTTTGTCGAGCAAATGCCTGAAGCCCTGCGGTATGATCACCACAGGAATGTCAGACTTACCCAAGACCTTGGACGCAAGCCACTTCTTCACGACCTTCCCTTCAGACGCACCCATCACGATGAGGTCTATCTTGTTGTCCTTGGCAACCTTTAAAATGGTCGCCACGACCTCTCCTGTGTGGATCTCGGATATCACCTTGACGCGAGCCTTCAGCGCAGCATCCCAGATGGGATACATCGCATCCTCGCCTGCAGGGATATCAGAGTCATCGTCCGTGATATGAAGGACCTTGATCGCTGCATCCATGGACTTTGCGATGTGAACAAGGTATTCGGCCTCAGCACGGGAAGGAACTCTGCCACTGATGGGGATGAGTATCTTCATTCAGTTAGCCTCCACGTCCTGCAGTTTTGCCTCACTCTCTAAAACATCCGCCAAGACATCCTTGCAAAGGTCGACCGTGATGTCCTTGTGAGCAAGGTTCGCATAAGCGGTCACCTTGTTCAAGGACCCGATCAACGTCCTGATATTGGATTTGATGTTCGACGCAAGGAACGTCACCACATCGTTTGGCAGAGTGATACCATCTTTGTCAGCCTTCTTCCGAAGGATGAGCGTCCGGGTCCCGATGTCTGGAGGCTTGATATCTGTGATCAATCCACCCTCGAACCTGGACCGGAGCCTATCCTCCAAGGTTGGAATGTCCTTTGGAGGCCTGTCGGATGATATGATGATCTGCTTGTGATTGTTGTAGAGCGTGTTGAAGGTGTGGAAGAACTCCTCCTGGGTGATCTCCTGCTTTCCGATGAACTGGATATCGTCGATGGCAAGGACGTCGATGGTCCTGTACCTCTCCCTGAACTCTTCCAAAGCGTTGGTCTCCATGGCCTTCAACAACTCGTTGGTGAACGTCTCTGAAGAAACGTAAGCAACTATCGCCTCGGGGTCCTGACCGAGAATATAGTTTCCGATAGCAGAAAGAAGATGTGTCTTTCCAAGACCGACGCCGCCATAGATATACAGTGGATTGTAAGCATCAGCAGGAGCGTGCGCCACAGCCTGGCACACCTCGAAGGGGAACCTGTTGGACGGACCGACGACGAAGGTCTCGAAGGTGTTCTTCTTGAGGGCCTTTGTGAACTCCTCCCGCCTCTGATGGTCCTTCTCCTTGCGCTCTGCGTCGAGCTGTGCGATCTCCTCCTCCTTCTTCGCAAGCTCTTCTTCCTTCTTGCGAAGCTCCTCTTCACGAGCAAGAAGCTCCTCGGAGATCTCGTCCTCGGAGTCCAGTGCGGAGACGAAGCCTTTGAGCTCGCCCTTCTCCAGGGCCTCCTCACGCTTCTTTATTTCCTTCTCGTGATCGTCTATTTCAGAGATCTTTGACTCGAGCTCCTTCTTCAGCTCAAGGATCTGGGCGGTGTTCGCGCCATCACCGTCGGCCTCGGCCTTGATGAGGTTCTCAAGCTCGTTGCGCTCGTGAGCGATCTTGTCCATCTTTTCCTGGAGCAAAGTCTTCTCGTCGAACATCTCCTTCTTCTTGCGCCGGAACTCCTGCTCCAAGGCCTTTCGCTCCTTCTCGAGCTCTTTGTCCTTGTTAGCTATCTCCTGGCGAAGCCGCTCGACCTCTTCAGGGTCAGAACCCTGTGCTGCCGGCTGTGGTGGAGGTGGTGGTGGCGGTGCCTTGGACTTGGTCTTTTGCAGGTCAGCAAGCTGCTGCTGGAGCTGCTGCTGGGCCTTCACCATGTCCTCCAGGGCCTGGTCACGCTTCTGAAGCTCCTGCTCCATTCTGACGCGTTCCTCATGCTCCTTTTGCTTTTCAGCTTCCAGCCTCTTCTTCTCTTCTTGCTCTTTCTTTTTGTTCCCGAAGATGAAGTCCAGAAGACCCATTAGCCATGGCACCCCAATTTGTTATTGTCACCCGAATACACTATTGGAATAAAAATAATATGGTCCAGACAAGGGTCATAGAAGCCTTTCTACCAACAGTGTGGACAGAGATATGACACAACCGGTCATCAAGGGTACCGTGATGTTATCGTCAAGCAGCAGACCGATGATGTCCTGGATGAAATTTCCCCCGGGTTTGACGTGGATGAGCTCCCAGACCATGCCTGCGATTATACCTGGTATCACGACATACCAGTCTAGGATGAGAACCCCCAGGATGGTACATACTGCGATAGCAACGATGTGACCCTCGACGTTCTTGTCCTTGTTCAAGGGGGTCTTGAACCTCCCGAAGTTCTCCCCCACGATGCGTGCAAGGGAATCTCCAAAGGTCAAGACCGCTACTGCAACGAACGCTACATCACTTTCGAACAGTATCACAGACCCGATCGAACCCAAAAAGAACGTGATTATCCCGTAGCCAGGCCAACACCTGGTCTCCTCTTTCCTCTCGACACACGCCAGGACCTGGTGGATACCTGGCACCCTCACGTATCTACATACGATAGAGAGAAGGATCCCTGCAAACAGCAGAGGGATGAACACTTCCAGGTAGAACAGGTCGAGGTAAATGAGGAGCAGGAATATCGTTCCCACGAAGATGTGCATTCCCTTCCTCAACAGCTCGACCTTCCGTGGGGCCATGCGTGTCGATTATGCTGGCGGTATATGATTTGTTCGATTCCATGCTACGCGCAGAGTTGTCAAAAATGACGATACACCTATCCTTACTAGTATTCAAAAAATATATGAGCCCGCATCGGCATCGCCCACAGCCCGGTGATAACATGAGCAAGCTTGCCGAACTGGATGTCGAATGGAGCATGGATGCCACGGTCAAGGCCCTGAAGGAGGGACTGGCCGAGATGAAAGTGGACAGGTCCTCGAGCCCTTGGAAGGTTGATGACTCTGCCTCCAACCTCGAACTTCTTGACCTTATCCTTGTTAAAGTGGGTGAGGCTGAGGAATACTATTGGAGACCTGTGGATGACCACTCGGTCTATGAGGAGCTGTACGAGATCCACATGGCCTTGGGTAGGGATAACGAGGCACAGCGCTTCAAGGCACAGATCGCCCGAAGGGAAGCTGAAAAATGGGAGTTCCAGGGAAGGCTACTCAACTTCTTTGGGAACAACAAGCGCGCGGTCATCTACTACAAGAAGGCCCTTGAGCTCGATCCCAACTTCGATGAGGCTGCAGCAGGCCTGGATAAAGCATCCAAGCGTGTTGCCAAGGCAGAAAAGGAGATGGAGAAGCTCGAGAAGAAGGCAAGCCTCAACAACTCCTGCAAGGACTGGACCAAGTATGGTCAGGCCATCATGGACACCGGTGATGTGATGGGCGCACGCGATTGCTTCGAGAAGGCCCTTGCCCTTGACGGCGAGGACATCGATGCACTCTGGAGAATAGCAGCGACCTACGAGGCACAGGCAGATTTCAACTCTGCAATGCCATACATCGAGAAGGCACTGGGCATCAAGGAGACCGCGCTCAATCCGAAGCGTTGTCTCAATTACGCTACATACTTCCTTGAAAGGACAGATGAAGCATCCGAACTGTTCAAGGAGGACTGAAATGATAACACACGACAGGGTATCCACAGGTGTCGGCGGGCTCGACACAATGTTGAAGGGCGGGTTCATCCAGGGTAGGCCATACCTCATCGTAGGGGGCCCAGGTTCAGGAAAGACTATCTTCGGGATGCAGTTCCTCTGGGACGGCCTGATGAAGGGCGAGAACGTCCTCTATGTAACACTGGAAGAGCCGTTCGACGAGCTTCGCCAGAACATGGTGCCCTTCGGTTGGGACACTGGCAAGATAAGGATCCTCGATCTCTCCCCCGAGAGCAGGCGGGAGGAGGACCTCAAGAACCTCGACTTCATGGAGGAGGAGCTCAGACTGGAGCTTCGCAACGAGCAGCACAAACGTGTTGTCTTTGATTCTACCACAACGGTCAGGCTCCTTGAGGGGCACGATATCGACGGCCGCAGGAGGATACTTTCACTGATGCGCATCCTAAAGGAGGCCGAGGCGACCTCGCTCCTAATCTGCGAGTCGATCCAGGGTGAGATCCCAATGGAGAGCTTCCTGGCACGCGGTGTCATCAGGATACTCACGACCAACAAGTCTGGAGAGAAGCTTCGCGCAATGCAGATCGAGAAGATGCGCGGAACTGACTTCGACGAGCACATCAGACCGATGCAGATAACTCCTAAAGGGATACGCATCGATCCGGACGAGATAGCTGTAGACGCCTTTTGGTAGTCCAACCTAATCCATCGAAGTGCTTTGAGCCCAACTTTGATAGATAGGTCCAATATGTCTCAAAGTTAGGCGTACCCTGAATTTGACATTGGTCTTTCGCACTTGAATGTCAAATTCAGGATGATGACAAGAAATTGCTCAATGTCAGCACAGCTGCTAGACCATATAAGCAGGCATTGAGCAACCTCTTTCTTCGCACGTAGATGGATTCGGTTGGACTTCTGGGAATCAGCAAGCAAGTTTTTTATTACCAGGCCATCCAGATCTTGTGCCCACCGTCTGTGTGGGCATCGACGCGTTCGTACTGTCCCTCGAACTCGTCCTCTTTCTTTTCTATAGCTGAAGCGACGAGCCTGAACGGGTAGAGCTCTATCTCGGTCCCATCGAGGTCAGGGACCACTATGGAGCTTTCCTCGAGGTCATCGTTCCACTTCCACCAGCCGCCCTGCCTGTCCAGGACGAACTCTCCGAAGTAGAAAGCGACGAGGTCCCGGTCGTCCTTTTCCTCGAGCTTATCGATGGTGGCGTAGATCTCATCGAGGGAGGACCTGGAGCGGTCGAGCTTTGAGAAATCCTCATTGTTCTTTCTGGCATCGAGAAGCTTTGCCTTGAACTCTGCACAGCGCTCGTCACTCATCCTCTCGGAGATGCTCTTGATGAGCTCAGCACAAACGTCCTGGTGATGCTCGTTCTCGGTCTTATCAAGACAAAACTGGGCGTGCTCCTTCGCATTCTCAAGGTCGCCCATGAACGAGTACGTCAGAGCTCGTTTGAAAGCGAGGAGTTCCTGTGGATAATCATCAGAGAGCTTCTCGTAATACTCCAACCCCATCTCAGACTCGTCCATGAGGACATGACATATCGCAAGGCCCATGAACACCTCGTCCTTGTTCGGTACAGAGAACCGTTCTTCGTACTTCTCAAGACCTGACTCGAACCTAGTTTTAGCCTCATCTACCTTGCCAAGTCGCATCAAGGTGTAGCCGAAGTAGATGGGCATGACCTTGTCATCATCGGACTCCTGATAGAATTGCCCGTAGTCCTCGATGACGTGGGTTGCCGAATGATACTCACCATGGGAGAAGAGCTCCTTGAACTCGGCCTTGAGGATCATGGCGATAGGATCGCCCCCATCAAGCCTGTGCTTTGCAAGGATGACCCACTGGTTAACGTCCTGGTCGGGGTCGTCCTCAAGCCCCTCCACGAGTTCCCTCACACCATCATCGTACTCTCCTGTCAGTCCCATGAGGGCGTTGACCTTTATCATCGGGACCTCGTCTGCGAGGGCCTGTTCCAAAAGCTCGTTCGCCTGGGGAGAAGGGAACAGACCAATGGAGAATGCGGCTCCCTTTCGCCATTCCTTGTCCTCGTTCGCAAGCTGTTCCTTGACCTTCTCGTACGTGAACTCCTCGGGAGATTCCTCGGCACCTTTGTCCCGGGCCTTGATGTAACCCAAGACCTTCTGGTAATAGAACAGCATATGCTCACTTCAGCTTGTTCGCTCTAAAGTCAAAGTTCTTCTGGAACGGCCAGTCGGACCAGCCGATGTAAGTTGAAAGTTCCTTGAGGTACTTGTTTGCATCGTAGCCATCGATCTCCCACAGGTCCTCGGTCTTGTAGGACTCCACGACCTCGCGTGCGGCCTCAAGCCATACCGGGAAGTCTATCGGAACCCCACCGAACAGGAGCGTCACAAGCATTCCGTTCTTGAAGCCCAGGTCCATACCTGGAGCCGCAGACGGAATAGGCTGTGGCTTGAGGTTCGCTGCGTGACTGATGACCCCCATCTTCTGGCCATCTCGACCAGAGATGTACTTCAAGTTACCAGCAAGCCTTGGGAACCAGTCGTCGGAAACAAAGTCCGAGAACTCATCGAAGTACTCGCTGCCATCAGGATAGACAGGAACGCAGTACACGCTGGTAGCTCGGAACTCGTAAAGGTTCGCACAGGAACCTGTGAACTTGAAAAGACCCATGAGCTCGTTCTCAGTCTCACCCTCTGGCTGCTCCATCTCCTCAAGGCGGATGCGGCCCTCGATAAGCTCGTTCATCACAAGGTTCACAGAGCCCTCGTTGTAGATCTCCGGGTCAACATACAGATGGGGAACGACAAAGGGCCGTTCCGGAGTAAGGCCTGCCATGATGTCCGGGATATCGATGGGGCCCAGAGGCCAGTTCTCCTGCATCCACATCTGCTGGCTCTCATCGGCCACGGTGTACTTAAGGAACGGATACAGAGCCTGGGATAGAAGCTCGATCGGAAATGGGTTCAGCACCTCTTCGCGGACCTCTTTCCTGCTCATGCCTTCCCAGCACTGTGCGAAGTGATGGTTGGATAGCGGAAACAGAGCGATACGAGAATGCTGGAACTCGTAGGACTGGTCCTCGGAACGTTTGTCGATAGCGTTGTCGATTATGGTCCTGCAGGTGTAGGGGATCTGGGTGTAATCCCTCTCTGAGATCTTTCTAGAAACGCGAAGGATCTTTCCAAGGACCGGGGCCACTGTCCGGGGTCCCTGAAGGGAAAGCGAGGTCCGTCGTGGAAGGACGGTGAACACCCAAAAGATAGTGGAGGCAGGCACAGCGTATCCAAGATGACGAAGCACCTCGGGGGTAAGCCCCCCACCGGTTCCCCCATCTGCGGTATGGATGATGACCACAATAGCTGGTTTCATCTCGGAGATGGGTTTGTATAAGTTGTCGGTGAGGTTCTGAACGACCTCGTCATTGGTTATTGCCTTGGCCGCTCTTCCCGGGCGGCCGCCAGCTCCACGGGACATGCCCTTTACAGCTGCTGAAAGTGAGATCTTCTGCTTCTCCGGGATGTTCTGGAAGAATCCTTTCCGGGTTGGGTCTGCAGAAGTGTCCACAATGAAGACGTGAGGTTCTTCCTCGTTTGCGCGGAGTGCCTTGATGAGACAGGAGTACCTGTCCACGTTCTTGTAGGTCAGAATCTTATCTATTCCATCAGATACTATCCTTGAGCCTCCGCCCCCAATGCCAACTATGACTATGGATGGCATTGGGTTGTCTTCGTCGATAGGGTCGTCCATATACAGCCTCTCCGCGATGTCTGGGATGGACTGGCGGATATTTGAGGCTTTTGTTCTACAAGATATCAACCAGACTTCTCGATGACTATCTTCTTACCTTCAGCGTGAATCGAGATCTCGTCTCCCTCGTCAAGACCAACGACCTCAGAGACCTCTTTCGGGATCCTGACCGCGATGGAACCACCGTTTTTGAAGGTCTTGCGGCGATATTCCAGACGAAGACGTTCATAATCCTTTGCATCGACCCATTCATCCTGTTTACAGTTGGGACAAACATCGACCTCGGCAAACATCCCTGCAAGTATTTCACGGGATTCCTTGTGCATCTGTGTATCGCAGTGTGGGCATTTACTCATCATCTTCACCTCCTTCCACGGTTATCACGTATATCGTCTGTTCCTTGATAGTGAACTTGATCCTGATGGTCGAGTCGCCAATGGTGCGTTCAACGATCCCGACCTTACCTTTTGAGTCCGGCTTTCTGACCATCTTACCCGTTCGCAAGATGTGTTCAAGTTCCTCAAGCGGAAGGTCTGTCCTTTCTAGCAGCCTCTGGACTGCGTGTTTCGAAAGTTTGATCGGGAGCGTATGAACCGACATATATACAATGTATATACAAGGTATATATATGCTTTGTATTACGATCGGAAATTGGTTTGATCACGAGTAACTAATGGTCTTTCCAAAGGATGATGGACCACCTGTAGGAGGATGATCGAAGTCTGCACAAAGCTTCGAAAGGAGAAGAATGGTTGATATTCAGAACTATGCAACATCATGTCAGTGACGTTCTGAATATCAATTCTTATCAGTTATTTCGAAGCTTTGCTTGCCTTCTTCACATCCGGGTGGTACCTGTCTATGTACTCCACTTCGATCCTCTTGAGCTCTTCCTTCGGAAGCGTCGACATGAGCTCCCAGGCAAGCCCGAGGGTCTCCTCGATGGTCCGGTTCTCGTCGGCACCCTGCCTGATGAACTGGTCCTCGAAGATATCAGCAAACTTCAGGAGCTTGCGGTCCCTCTCGGTCAACGCCTCTTCACCCACAACAGCTACGAGGTCGCGTAGGTCGCAGCCCTCTGCGTAGCCTGCATACAACTGGTTGGACACATCGTCGTGGTCCTCTCTGGTCCTTCCGGTACCGATACCCTGCTTCATAAGCCGGGATAGACACGGAAGAACGTCCACTGGTGGTCTGATACCTTTCCGGTGAAGTGACCTTGACAACACTATCTGACCCTCGGTGATGTAACCGGTCAGGTCAGGGATAGGATGTGTGATATCGTCGTCTGGCATGGTCAGGATAGGGATCTGCGTGATGGTCCCTTCCTTGCCGATGATACGACCTGCCCTTTCGTAGATGGTGGAAAGGTCAGTGTACATGTATCCCGGATAACCTCGACGACCTGGGACCTCCTCACGAGCCGCGGCGATCTCTCGCAACGCTTCGCAGTAGTTCGTCAGGTCTGTCAGGATAACGAGAACGTGCATGCCCAGCTCGAACGCTAGGTACTCTGCGGTCGTCAGCGCCATCCTTGGGATGATGATACGCTCGATGGCAGGGTCGTCTGCCAGGTTCATGTAGAGGACAGCACGCTCGAGCGCACCGGTCCTTTCGAAGTCCTTGACGAAGAAGTTGGCCTCTTCGGCTGTGATACCCATGGCGCAGAACACCACAGCGAACCTCTCGGCCTTTCCAAGGACCTTTGCCTGACGAGCTATCTGCGCTGCAAGCTCGTTGTGCGGAAGACCGGACGCCGAGAAGATAGGCAGCTTCTGGCCACGGACCAGGGTGTTCATTCCATCGATGGTGGAGATACCTGTCTGGATGAACTCCCTTGGGAACTCACGCGCTGAAGGATTGATCGGCTCACCAGTGATGTCAATCCTCTTATCCGGAATGATCTCTGGGCCACCGTCCAGCGGCTTGCCGGTTCCGGAGAACACACGGCCGAGCATCTCCTTGGACACAGCGACCTTCATGGTCTCGCCGATGAAACGTACGGATGTCAGCTTCGTGTCCAATCCACGTGTTCCCTCGAACACCTGAACGACGGCGCTGTCCATTCCAGCCTCAAGAACCTGACCGAGCCTCAAGGACCCGTCTGGAGCTTTTATCTGAACGACCTCTCCGTAGGAGACGCCAGTGACCTTCTCCACCACCATCAGCGGTCCGGAGACCTCACCGACGGATGTATATTCGATCTGCTTGTTGACGTCGGACATCATGCACCACCTCCTGTGAGGTCGCGGACCTCTTCACGCATCTCCTTATGGAGCTTGGTAAAGAGTGACTGGAACTTCTCGTTGGAGGCTGTTGCCATCCTACCGATGGGCTCCCTGCATTTCAGGGACTTGATCCTTTCCACGGACACGCCCTTGGAGGCTGCGCCCTGGATCATATCGTAGTAATCGAGCATGATGTTGAGCATCATTACCTGCTTCTTTGGTGGGCAGTAGGTGTCCACCTTGTGGAACGCGTTCTGCTGCAGGAAGTTCTCTCGGATGACGCGAGCACCCTCGAGGTCCACCTGCTCCTTTGGAGGAAGCGCGTCAGGTCCGACCAGCTGGACGATCTCCTGGAGCTCGGCCTCTTTCTGGAGGAGCACCATTGCGCGCTCACGAAGTTTGGGCCACTCACCGGAGACCTCCTGCGACCACCATGGGACCATCTGGTCAAGGTAGAGCGAGTATGAACGGAGCCAGTTGATGGATGGGAAGTGACGCCTGTCTGCCAGGTCTGCATCCAATGCCCAGAACACCTTCACGATACGGAGCGTGTTCTGTGTGACCGGCTCAGAGAAGTCACCACCAGGCGGGGACACTGCACCGATGACGGAGATGCTTCCATCGCGCTGCTCGTCGTCCGAGTGGATGGTGTCCACAAATCCGGCTCGTTCGTAGAAGTCTGCAAGCCTGGACGCAAGGTAAGCAGGATAACCTTCCTCACCAGGCATCTCCTCGAGCCTACCCGAGATCTCCCTCATGGCCTCTGCCCAGCGGGAGGTGGAGTCCGCCATCAGGGCCACGTTGTAGCCCATGTCGCGGTAGTATTCTGCAAGCGTAATTCCAGTGTAGACCGAAGCCTCACGAGCGGCCACAGGCATGTTCGATGTGTTCGCTATGAGGATGGTCCTGTTCATCAGTGGCTGTCCGGTGCGGGGGTCGAGGAGTTCAGGGAACTCCTGAAGCACCTCTGTCATCTCGTTTCCGCGCTCTCCGCAGCCCACGTAGACGATTATCTCTGCGTCGCACCACTTGGCCAGCTGATGCTGGGTGATGGTCTTTCCGGTTCCGAAACCGCCTGGGATGGCTGCTGTGCCGCCCTTCGCGATCGGGAAGAACGTGTCCAGGATCCTCTGCCCAGTGATCAGAGGCTTTTCCGGGTCGAACTTCTTTTTGAACGGACGTCCACGCCTGACAGGCCACTTCTGTGCCATTGTGAGCTCCCTCTCAGTGCCATCGACGAGCTTCACTTTGGCTATGGATTCCTCCAGTGTGTATTCTCCAGCAGGGGCTATCCAGGTGACCTCACCCTCCACATCAGGCGGGGTCATTATCTTGTGCATGACCACGGTCGTCTCCGGGACCTCTCCCAGGAAGTCTCCGCCGGAGATCTTGTCACCGACCATTGCCAGAGGTGTGAACTTCCACTTTGCATCATGCTCGATGGGTGAAACATGGACACCCCTACCGATGAAGTCGCCTGTGACCTCCTTGATGTTCGGCAGCGGCCTCTGGATACCATCGTAGATCTTTCCGATGAGGCCCGGTCCGAGCTCCACTGATAGTGGGAGGTTGGTCAGGTAGATCGGCCCGCCTGGGGTCACACCGTCGGTCTCTTCGTAGACCTGGATGGTTGCCTTGTCCCCATCGAGCTCGATGATCTCACCGATCAGCCTCTCATCAGAGACCTGGACCACGTCGTACATCCGACATCCACGCATGTTGATGCCCTTGACGACGGGACCGGCAACGTTGCCGATGGTCCCAGCTTCGGTGTCTATCGTTCGCAGTTCTGGCGTAGCACTGGATTCTGTCATTTTCTCACCTCAAAGGTTCTGAGAGTTAACATTAGTGAAGCTCCTCCACACCGGTAGCCCTGCGTATCAGGTCCTTTACCGGGTCCCTCCGCCCCTCCGGGGTACCGCCCTTGTCCGGTACCTCGACCAGGATGGGATAGACGGTCTTTCCAGCCCGAATCTCCTCCAGGTCGTCCCTGACAAGGTCTGCCAGGTGTTGATTGATGATGATGATGCCAAGGTCCTCGTCGCGCATAAGCTCGCGCAGGACCTCGATGGTGATCTCCTTGGCCGATGGTCCTTCTGGGATGACCGACCCTTTAGTGACACCCGCCAGTCTGAACCCGGTCACGGTCTCTTCGGTCCCAACTACGGCGATCGTCACATCCATCAGGCCACCTCCATCACTACAAGTTCCATGGTCTCTGCTGTTGGGATTCCTTCGAGCATCCCGCGGATGACTATCCGGAGATTCTTCTCCTCCAGCTGTCGTGAGACGAAGTATCGGACCGCGGGTCCCAAGGTCATGGGTGACCGCAGTGACATGCTCACGGCCTGCTCAAGCAACGCCTTGTCGATGGACGTCTCGAAGATCGTGGGGTCACCTTTGTTCTCGTAGATTCGAAGAGCATCAGAAAGCGCTTCGAAGTAAGGTGTCAGGGAAAGCTCCACGACCAGGGCCTGGAGGTTCTCGCATTCTGCGGCTGCAGCCAGCCCATCAGTGGTCAGGTATTTCGATGGACCATACAGCCCAGCCATGGTCTGGTCCACAGGATCCCCACGGACCTTGGCCCTGACCAGGGCCTTGATATTGTAGGAATCGCGGACCATTGCTGCAAAGTTCTCTGCGTCTTTGCGAAGTGGTCCGGATATGGAACCGGCCTCCTTGTCTAAAAGGTCAAGGTAGAAGGAGTCGAGTATGTGGTCGAGACCGTTCATGTCCAGGCTTCCGCTGGCCACAAGCTCCTTGAGGGAGTTGTAGAACGGCCAAGGCTCGAAGACCTCGACGCCCTGGATGAGTCCGTCCGCTTCATTGAAGACACGGAACATCTCCCGCTCTGACTCGTCCAGAAGTTCGAGCTCCTCGTTCGAAACAGCCAATGGTGCCCCCTCGTACTTGGCGCGAACAAGCTCGCGCACAAGGTCGAGCTTGTACCTCGAGACCAATGCCAAGAACAGTGGCCGAGCGTTCTTCGGAAGCTGACCGGTCATCTGTGTCATGGTGCCGAACGAGGCGAGCCTCAGTCCCTGCTCCATGTCTATCCAGTCCTTGACCTCCTTGGAGGGGATGTATCCCTCACCGAGCATGGCTGCAGCCTCGGAGAGGGTCGTCGTTGAGGAAAGGGATTCGAGCTCGTCCCGGGTAACGAACCGATTGCCAACAGCAGACAGACGGGCGTTGGAGTATGCAAAACGCATCACCAACCCGAAGCGTCTGAACACAGGCATAAGACCCACCGCAGCTCCAGCTACCCCCACCGCAGCCACGTAGGGCGCGTATGGGTAGAATGCGGAGATGGTGGTGGGAATGTCTATCATCGGTTCACCCGAACAGTTGCTCTGCAGCCGTTGCACGAAGCTGCGGCATCATCCTTTCCATTGTACCTTTCAATGTCATGTCCATGGACCTTCCGTCAGAAGCCTTGAGCACCACGCCGCCCAGGTTCTGTTCCCGTAGTGGGGCATCTGGTCCGTCCACAGAACTTGTCCTGTCCACAGTAACACCAGGGATGGAGGCCACAAGTGACTCGTCCGCTGGTCGGACGATCTCCACTGTGAGTGGGGAACCCATCATCTTGATGCCGCTCTCCACACCCTTTTTGACGAACTCCTTGTACTGGTCAGAGTTGTCGGATGCAAGCTCGGAGCGGGCCTTGTCCAGCACTTGCTGGATAAGCTCCTCCTTTGCATAGAGCAGCCTCTGGTTCTTCTGAAGCCTTGCCTGTGACTCGAAGGTGTTGGTGAGCATCTGGGCGTCCTTGGACGCCATCTCAAGCTCCTTTTTGAGGTGCTCCTCACCCTCGGTCTTGGCCTTGTCCATCATGGACTTGGCCTCGGCCTTGGCCTCTGCCAGAATGCTCTGGGCCTCGGATGTTGCGGACTCGTTTATCTCATCTATGATGTCTTTTATCGCCATCTATGGGACCTCCTAGGCGGTAGTCGCCCGAAGTGTCGAGTAGGCCTACAGGAGGCCGACACCGACCATGATGAGGATACCGACCAGCAGACCAAAGATGGCCAGGGTCTCTGACATCACAGAGTAGATCATGGACTTTGCGAACACGCCAGGATTCCTTGCGGTCCCACTGATACCAGCTGCGGCGGTCATACCCTGGGCCACGGCGGAGATGCCTGTGAGGCCAATGGCAAGACCGATACCTATGGCTGCGTATCCAACTGCTGGGTTGTTCAGGACAGCGTCTGACGGAGCAGCGCCGAGCAATCCGATACCAAGGAACAACAGGATAGCACCAAGCAGACCGTAGACACCCTGTGTCATAGGCAGAGCCTGAAGGATCAGGAACTGCACCCATTTCTTGGGCTTCTCGGTCGTGGCACCAACTGCTGCGGCACCGGCGATACCGATACCCATTGCAGATGCGATACCAGCGATACCGATGGAGATGGCGCCACCAATGGCCACCATGGCCTGGGTCGTGGTCAACCTCTCGGTATCGTAGGGATGATCCTCGGGGTCAAAGGGGTCGGTCTTGGAGTTGAACTCCTCGATGTTAGTGAACCCGTCGTTGTCCGGATCATAGTTTGCATCGTTCGCGTTCGTTGCGTTGAGGCCAACATTGGCCTCCCATGTGTCGTCCATTAGATCCTTATCGTTGTCCACAAGCTCTGCGCCTACAGTGGGCATGAGCAGCAGGACAGCTGCGATGAGGACAATGCCTATTGCCAGTACAATCGGCTTTTTCATCTACTATTCCTCCATACGTGGTTTCTATCTGATGGGCTGTTAGTTCGCCCGTTGAGTGTGATCATTTATTGCCATCCTCCCTCTGGTGTGTTGATGAGAACGGCTCGTAGAGCTCTCCACCGGCCTCGAAGAACCTTCCAAAGAACTCGATGTACTGAAGCCGCAAAGAGTGGATGGCAGAGCCAAGAAGCTGTAAAGCAGTGTTAAGGACGTGTGCGGCCACAAGGATGACCAGCGCGATAAGGCCGACGACGGCCATGATGATGAGACCCACACCGCCGGACTCCATTGCGGAGACCGCTCCAGAAAGGAGGAGCTGGGTCACGACGTTGATGGTGAGTGCCAGACCGGTGGTCGATAGACCAAGGGCCATGAGACGCAGGAACGACATCCAGTCACCGATGAACCCAGTGACATCGAATGGAGCAAGGAACCACTGGCTGCCCTTGGAGACCGCGATAAGTACGAAGCCGATCAAGGCCACGACCGCTAAGACAATAGACACGGTCATGTCGAGCTCGATGAGTCCCAGAAGCGATGAGGCCAGCAGGGGAAGGCCTCCCACCTGGAGAAGGATGAGCGAGAACCGGTCCAGGACGGCTGAGCTCCACTTCTTGTTCAACAGGTCCTGGGCCATACCGACCATAATGCTCACGTTCAGTGTCACAAGACCGATAGCCAGGGAGATGATCATGAGGTAGAGGGGCTGGCGCAAGGAGTCGTATGGCAGAAGGAGCGGTCCAAGCTCTATGGCTGGATAGAGTGTCTCCATGCCTATACCCAGAGAGGGGTAGAGCAGACGCGGCAGCATGTCGCCAAAGAACGAACCGAACATGACGCCGAACACCATAGTGAACGCACCCATGAGCGTCCCCATGTATCCGAAGGACCGCATCATCTTGTTGGTGCGACCTGGGACCATCCACAGGAACAGTGAGCCTGCCAGCATCAGCAGACCGTAGCCTGCATCGCCGAGCATGAGCGCGAAGAATAACGTGAACAGTGGACCGATGATGAAAGTTGGATCGATGGAGCTGTACTTCGGAACCCCATACATCACTGTGATACCTTGGAACGGAGCCAAGAGCTTGTTCGTGCGAAGGAGTACCGGGACCTCGTCGTCATCACGTCTTGTTGGTTTGATATAGACGTGGGCGCTGTCCTCTGCAGCCTTTTCGATAAGACGCTTGAAACGCTCGGCCTCCCTGGCTTCGACCCATCCGGAGATGGTCAGGGTCTTTGAGGTCCTGCCAAGACCTGCAAGGAACTGCTGGCGCTTGACATGGTCTGTAAGCTCGACGCACAATGTCTCGGCCTCTTCCTTGTGAGCCTTCATTATCTGGCGGAGGTCTCCAAGGGCCTCGCTCCTTTCAGAGCGGGTCTCCTTTATCTCAAGCTGTAAACGGGATGTTGCCTGGGAGACAGTGCCTTCCATGCTCTTTGACGAGAGGGAAATGGGTGTGAAGAAGCGGCCCTTGATGACCTTCTCGGCCTCCTTGGCCACATCCTTGTGGTAGACGACCACGACGATCCTGGAGTTCTTGTCCTTGCCCCTTGCGACGTCTAGGACCTCTCCGAGACTGCGCTTGGAACTTCTTCCAGATCGTAGCTCGCCCAGGGCCTTTTTCAGACCAGGCATGTCCTTGGTCTCCCCAAGGGTCATCGTTGTCCTTGAGCTTGGTGTTGCCATGGAGCCCAGGTCAAAGCTGGATGGAAGGTCACGGAGTACAGCCAGCTCGGCCTCCCAAGAGGTTATGCGCTCGCTCATGGAGTCGATGCGGTTCTTCAGGGTGTCGACATCGTCTTCGTGTTCTTCCAGGAAAGCCTTTGCTGCAGCCTCGAGCTCCTCTGGTCCGCGGATATCAGGCTGGAACTCCTTTGGTGCAGGAGGACTGATGAAGGCCATGAGAGCTGATGGGCCAGCTTCCTTGGCCATCTCTGCTATCTCGATGAACCTCTCCATCTTGATGTTGAGACTATGCAGCCTCTTTCCGATGGGAGTGTTCTGGTCACCGCCCCTCTGGAGCTGTTCGAAGGTCTCCTTTCGCCTCTGGGCCCTGTGCTCTGGGTTGACCTTGGTCTCTTCGGCATCAGCATCGGAGGAACTGGACCTTCCTGAACCTACAGAGAGCCCGTCTATATGCATCAGGCCACTGTGGTGGATGGCCTGTAAGACGCGCTCGGCCTTTGACCGGTGGAATACGACATCCACCTCTGACATCTTCACTGGAAGGACCACTCGCTCAACCCTCAATGATAAAATGAACTTAGTTGCCAGACTCGTCGAACAACTGCTTGGCGACGATCTTTGCTGCTGCATCCACCTTCGAACGGTTCTGGTCGATGAACCCATGGACCTCTGTGTCAGCTTCCTTCAGGACCTTGTCACGCTTGGTCTGCCCCTCGACCTTCGCCTTCTTCCTGATGTCAGCTGTCTGTTTCTCGGCCTTCTGCTTGTACTTCCTTTCAAGGCTCTCCGCATCGCGATGAGCTTCGTCCAAAGCAGATTTGGCCTTCTTCCGGGCATCCTCGACCACTAGGTCGGCCGAGGCTTCGGCCTCCCGCAATCTCTGCATGTCCTTTAGGTCCATGAACACGTCCCCTGCAGCTTTGTCTGGCCTATAGGGCCAGACCCGAGCCGGCGTTTGGGTCAATGATGGCCCGCTATATGTACCTTATGAATGGTACTGTATACCGAAAAGAAATGGCCTAACGTAGGGCCTGTAACAAATTGAAAAATGAGGTATCATCAATGGACCGTACGTTACACCATCTGGACACATAAAAATGGACTGGGTCGAAGAAAAACCGGACTGTTACGATCCGCAGTATTTGAGAGCCCTTTTGCGACTACTCGATCTCGGCCCGAAGGACCTTCTCGAACTGCTCTATCAGCGCGTCGAGATCTTCTTCCGTATCGGCCTCTGCTGTGAGCCTGATCATCGGTGAGGTGTTAGAGGCCCTGATGAGTACCCATCCCTTGTCCAGGTCCACCCGGGCACCGTCCATGGTGTTGACCTTGTCATACTCGGCCTTGAACTTCTCCTGAAGCCTCTCGATGACATCGAACTTGGTCTCGTCCGGTGCATCGACCTTGACCGCCCTGGTGTTGAACTTGGGTAATGCGTCAACCAGCTCGGAGAGCTTGCCACCATGATCTGCAAGGACCCTTCCAAGAACAGGTGGGACGACCATAGCGTCGTCGAACAGGAACACCTCTGGAACTATGATGTGACCAGACCGCTCTATGCCGATCGCTGCGTTGTGCTTCTTTGCTTCCAGGGTCAAGAAGGTATGGCCGACCTTAATGCGCATGACCTCAACGCCCATTGGTTCCAGGACGCTCTCGATGACCCTGGAGGACTCCACGTTCGCGATGACCATCTTGGGCCTGCCGTTCTCGACCAGATGCTGGGCCATGATGGTCCCGGACACGTCAGCACCGAGCGTCCTTCCCAGGTCATCGACTATCACTGCACGGTCCCCATCACCATCAAAGGCCACACCGAAACTGCAACCCTGCTCGACGACGACCTTCTTCAGCTCGCCAAGATGCTCGTCGGCAGGCTCTGGGTCCCTGGTGGGATAGGAGGGGTCTGGCTTACAGAACACCTCCACCACATCGAAGCCCACTGCACGCATGATGTCCGGAGCGTTCAAGCAGGCTGCTCCAGAACCGCAGTCCACAGCGACCTTGAGCCCAGCATCACCGAGCTTGAAGGTATCCGCGAAGTGGCCGACATATTCCTGGTGCATGTTCACGTCCCTGATGTAGCCCACATTCTCCCAGGTCTCATCACATCCCTCGCAGGACTTGACCATCTCCTTGAGCCGCATTATCTCCTCTGTCGGGAAGCCGACACCATCTCCATAGTAGAGCTTGAGCCCGTTCCATTCTGACTTCAGATGAGATGCAGTGATGAACGCTATGAGCGGGACCTCGGAGCGCCAGCCAGTGAACAAGGCCTCGCCGAACGCGACCTCACCGGCATCGATGACCGTGATGCCCCTGGCGTTCAGGCCAGCCTTCAGGCACATGGCCAGGGCAGGGCTGGAGGTACGGATATCGTAGCCGAGGGAGATGGGCTTGCCATCATACTCCTTCTTGACGTAGGTACCCAGCGCCTTGCCGATGTTGAGCATGACGTCACAGGTCAGGTCCTTTCCGAAGATGCCGCGGATGTCGTAGGCACGGAACATGTGGTCCATGGTATCACTTGGTTGGCGAGCGATAACGTGCGATAAAGTCTTTGTGTCAGATGGGGACCACTATGTTTTAATGACACGACGGGTATGGACGGGTATGCGCGGGTTCTCTGGTCGGTTCGCGGTCCTTGCTGTAATGGTCATGGTGGTAGCTTGCTTGCCCGCTCTGGCTGATGAGGAGGAGGGGCCTGACGAGTTCACGCTGAACCGGTGGGAGTATGCTACTCGAGGGGTGGAGTTCGTATCGAACTGCTCGACTAATTTCTATGGGCCATGGAAAGGTCCAATGGGGATACATTGGATCGATCATGAGACCCATGAGATACGGACCTACGATGGAGAGGACATCTCAAACAGCAGCTATTATGGTCCAATACCCACAGCCCATTGGGAAGACTCGTTCCTAACGAAGTTCGATATTTGGAACCTCAACGGGACTGCCGATCAGGACCTCACACCGTTCTCGTATGTGTATGGTCCAGGTGGGGGAGGACCAGCGATGGACTATCTCGACGCCACCTTCAACGAGGAGTTCGTCATCATCAGTGGAGCGGCTAGAGGGTTCTACCACGCAACCATCCTAGACATGCGCCAGACCATCCTTGTCGACAGGTTGACACCTGACAGGTTGAGCTCCCCGAATGTCGGAAATGCTCCCAATGTGATCATGGACCCTGAAGAACCATGGCTCGCATACCGAAGGACCACGGACATCGTGGTCCATGACCTTGCCAAGGACGAGGTCCTGTTGGAAAGGTCGACCACCGATGGTCCATTCTACATCGGAGATGGCCACCTGGCCCATTGCCAGACCCAGACCAATGGTTCAACCAGGATCATTATAACCGACATCGTGACCGGGACTGGAACCGATCAAGTTTTCCCTGGTATCGTCTATAGTATGGCATTCTCAAAAGGAAACCTCATGGTCAAGGGAAACATGATCGACGGTAACCGGACCTATCTTCTGTTCGACGGAGTATGGAAACAACTTGGCCACATGGAGACGGCTTCCGATATAGCTGTTCATGATGGTATCTTCACATGGGCAGAGGACCAGGGTAACGGGACCATCGGCATCCTCGTCTTCGATCCGTCCGTGGATTCTGACAACGATAACGAGCCCGACTGGCAGGACGAGGACGACGACAATGACGGCTTCGACGACCAGCAGGAGCTGGACGAAGGTACAGACCCCCACAATTACGACGATAACCCACTGGTGGACAGGGCGGACGGACGTCAGAACATCGGGACGTTCATCTTCTTTGCAGCAGCAGTTCTCATAGGATTCGGAGCGATCTTGGCCGGATATGTGATCCTGTTCAGAAGGGGACAGGAGTAAGGGATGTACCTTCTCCAGTAGGTTGACCATTTGCGTTTCGCCAGGATAGAGCCAGAGCTCAATATCTCCGAGACGAAGAAAGGTCATTTCGTCCCACAACTTTCAGCTTGCAGCCTAGGACGAAATGATATTTTTCAACAATGGGGTCTCGCAGATATCTCGCCTTATGGCTCTATCCAGTAGCTCAACTGCAAATAGTCAACCCCCCACCAATGCTGCTTGAGCAACACTTCCTCCTCCCACCCGTTCCGCTTGTAGAACTTCACAGCCCGCTCGTTCACGGGAAAGGTCACAAGCGACACCTTGTGCACACCCTGGTCATGCAGGAACTTGAGCACGAACCTCATCTGGTTGTCAGCAGCTCCCTTGCCGAATACCTCTGGAGCAACACCGAAGAAGTGAATGAACCCATAACCTGATGGACCGTGGATCTCGCCAAAACAATAACCCACCGGGACCTGGTCCTCGTCGTAAGTAACGAACTGGAACACCTGGGAGTTCGCAAACCGCCGCTGGACATGCTCCATAGACACATGCTCCCAGTCGAACATCTTGGCTGGTTGGGGGTAGTAATCACCAACATATTCGAACATAGCCCGGATAGCCTTGGTATGGACGTCGTATGCATCCTTTGCCGAGGCTTGGGCTAGGTGAGTGGTTCGGAATATCGCCATCCTATCACTTTTGAGTAGGGTCGGCCATGTATATCTTTTCTAGCACGTCGAGCGTGGCATCGGTCCGGAAGCCATTCGGGTCGATGGACGCACGGCAGAACAGGAAGCCCTCCTTCTCCAACTGCTCTTTGATCACATCCATTCCGACTGGGGAGGTGGAGAAGTGTCTGGCAAGCTCGTTGGTCTCGTAGAACAGTGGGCCCAGGTCGACCTCCACGAGCATCCTCTCCACAAGCTGGGAGAGTACCTTGTGGGCCCCCAGGTACTGCCATTGCTCCTCCTGTAGCATGTCATGTATGCGCTTGAGCATTGCCTTATCGTGCAAGGGGCCGAGCCACATCGGGCCTGCGATACCTTTCTTCGCACTTCCTTGCTGGAATCCCTGGTCCACCAGCTTCCATTCCACATCCGAATCGAATGCGATGAGACCCTGACCTCCAAGGACCTCGTCGGACCGACCAGCACCTTTACGGACACGGAAGTACACACGAACGAAGTGGTCGCTGGAGTAGGATAGGATAGGAGTGAGGGCGCGCTCATGGGTACCTGCGATGCGCTGGACATACCCTGCCAGTATCCTGATGGCGGTCTCATGGCACATGGCGGTCTTGACCGGACGGGCATGATACTTTCGGTCGCAAGCCTTCACCGAAGCTCCACACAGGGCTGCGGTATCGGTTGCTGTCACCGAAAGGATCCCATGGTCCTTGACCGCACGTACGGCCGCATCGATGAAAGGAACTGGAGTGCCGAACGGGTCCACATCCACCATGTCGAACCGATGGTCCAGCATGAGCATGGACAGGTTCTCGTTGGTGGCGAACGTGTTCTGGGCACCAGAATGCTCGATGTTCTTTAGGATGAGATGGAAAGAGTTCAGGTCCCAGTCGTTGCATAGTATCTCTAACGGAAGCTCCTCCACCAGGTTCGCTTCCAGGTCCATGCGGATCCCGCGGATGCCGGATGCCGAAAGTCCGTCCAGATACGAGATGGGAGCTCTGGTCATGCCGACCTCGAGCCTGCGCTGGACCTCTACCGCTGTCATCAACACAGAAAGGTCCCTGTTCTGCTCCATGGCAGGGTTGAAGAACGATGCTCCGGACTCCTTTGTCCCAGGGCCGTGGTCTGATGCAAGGTTCCCGGATGGTACGAGGACCGAGGTCTTCCCCTCGGTTATCTCTGTAAGGCTTCCATCCCCAGCATCTTCTGTCATGCTCAACCGATCCTCATGGTCTTCTGCTCTTCTTCCTCTTTACCTTCCTCACCATCTCCACCGGGGCCACCAGGCCTGCGCCTGATCATGAAGAGCATGACAGCAACGACAATGACGAAAGCAACACCGATGACTATCATTGGTAGAAGGAGAGCTCCAAGGTCATCCTCCTCTGGAGGTTCAGGTTCGGGTGGTGTACCGTTGCCTCCCCCGCCATTGGTGTTGTTCATCTGTACACGCAGGACCTTGTCCATCTCCACAGGTGTTCCGGAGTTGAGTTCGTCATGGGCGGTCACTGTGAGCGTATAGTTCCCTTCGTTCACATTGTACGGAAGCTCGAACTCTGCAGCGAACCAGCCATCATCAGGTGTGGTGTCACCACCAGTACCTATATCCTTCATTGGATATCTGTTGGAAAGTCCAAGTGGTGACAGGTCAACTGTTACCGTCAGTGGATCACCTTCTGGGTCTGTGACCTGGGCCTGGATGAGGATGGTCTCGTTGGACCGCTCCAATGGAGAGGGTGGATTGATATAGATTATCGATATGAATGGTACAGCATTGGTCGAAATAACAAGTTCCAGAGATGAACTGGCGCTCTTGACCGGGTCACCATCATCCTCAACATATATCGAGAGAAGCTTCGTACCGACCGTGACGGATTCTGGGACCTGGGTCTGGAACGAGAATATCCCGTCACCCATGATGGCGTCACCGTAGTCGCCCCTATCATTGAGCTCCTGTTCTGCCTCTCCTCCGATAAGTGACAGGTTCATGATCACAGTGTGGCTGTCCTCGGGGTTATCATCCATGATCTGGACCTCAAACAGGACCGGGGTCGCACCATCGTTGGCAACTGCTGGAGGAGAGGCCTGTGCCGCGTAGATGACTGGAGGTGCATTCCCACCTTCCTCGTACACGCTCAACTGGATGGTCGCAGTTGATACGTCGTGTGCTACATCGAACGCGCGAACTGGCAGGTCGTAGGTCCCCTCTGGAAAGTCCACAGGCACTGTGAACTCGTACGAGAACACATTGTCACCGGAGGTCGGGTCTCCATGGGTCCCATCGTCCCACATTTCCGTATGCTCGTCCCCACCGAACTGGGTCATATCGACCTGGACGGTGACCACATCACCTTCGTCAGGGTCCGTGGCCTCGATAGTAAGGAGCGTTGTTCCTGTTCCGCTATTATCTACAGTGGCTGGTGTAGCTGCAGGATCATCAAGGATCGGTGGTGTGTTCGTGACCATATGGTCAGTTACCGTGAGATTGATGAAGACCGTATCGTTCACAGCGTCCTGATCATCTGTGGCGGTTACCCTGAACTGGTATAGATCTGGTACGGTCAAGATCGGGATGGTTGCTCTGAATGAGTATCGATTGTCACCACCGGTCACGTCGCCATGGGTGGTGTCGTCATACATCTCCTGGGTGGCATTACCACCGATCGACGATAGGTTAACCAGGACATCACGGAGGTTCGTGTCCGTTACCACCACTGATAGGAGCGAGGTCGAAGTGCCGCTGTTATCTACCGAATCGGGATCCGCGGACGGATTTGTAACTCGAGGTGGGGTGTTCGCATTGATGTCCGTGACGTTGAGCTCGATGTAGGTCCAGTTCATCAGACCCTCAGAATCTGTTGCGGAGACGTTAAGCCAGTATGTCCCACCAGCGGTAGAACCTTTGACCGTGGTATCTACATAATAACGGTCGCTCAAGGTCTGCTTCGTTAGAGCTACAGCAGAGCCGTATCCGATGGCCGTGAGGTTTATGACCACAGGGTTTGTCGCTGCAAGTCCAACATCATCGGTGACCTCCACAGAAAGCCTGGTTGTGGTCTGATCGTTGTTGGTCACTGTGGCCGGGTTCGCTCTGGGGTCGTTGAGCTCTGGTGGAGAGTTGCCAGAGGTTATCTCCACATTGGTCTCCTCAAGGCGCTCTAATGTTGTGAGGACGAAGGTGTCGTTGTAGGTGAACTTGGTCTCCTGGTAGACGTAGTTCTTAAGACCATAGGAGTAGAAACGCTTGTCCCAGTTCTGGTCCTGGCCTTTGGCATCGGTGCCGTCGAGCTGATGGCAGAAGTAGGTTCCTGCGGGGACGGTCTTGTAGGTCCCTGTCACATACTCCACAGAGAGATTGAAGTTGTCGAACCTGATGGTGTTAAAGCTTCCAAGAAGACCAGATCGAAAGTGGGTCTCTGTCAGGGAGTCAACTAACCACTTGTCGCCTATCTTGAGCTCGATGGGGAAAGCGTAGAAGTCATAGTAGTCTGGGTCCTTGTAATCGTGGTCGTAGAAGTGATTGTATGGTGTGGTGCCATCGACCATCCCTGTCTCTGTGTAGTTGTTCCGTATCAATGCTAGATCAGAGACGCGGACGTGTTTGGCACCGGTGATCGTTCCACTGAGGTCTGCACTTCCTGATGTAGTGTAGGGGGCAGAATATGCAAGACGATAGCAAGTATAACCAGAGTCCTCGACCGAGTTTGAAGTGATCGTGTAGTTGATGGTCATCTGGTATGTGGTGGTGGAGGTTCCCTCCTTGAAGGTCATGGTCCGATTGTACCGCCACCATTCTCCTTGCTGCCATGTGGGCAGGGTGACCTCCATCCTTGAACTGGTCCGTGATTCCTCGTGACCAGTGACGTTCAGACATGCTGCGAGTGGAACTAATATCAGCAGTGTCGTAAGTACGATAGCAAGGAACAGGGACCTTCGGGATGGGTTCATTTTGATCGCCTCGTCCAGGTATGGCCAGTAGGTCCATGACCCGGTCTACCTTGGAAATAATAGGCCGTGGTTATATATATTTATTGAAAATCGTCTGACAAGTACTAATACATTCACACTATCTTCTGTCGCAAAAAGTTAAAACCACGAATATATATGATAGCTCGTTCTATCTTATCGACGGGGGCATATCGTTGTTCAGAACCAAGCTCTTCCTATCATTGGCCTTGGCGTTGTTCATATTCTGTGGTGTCTCACTTCTTGCTTCTGCTGAGGTGACGCTGATCGATGAGAACCATGCCACGACCCCCATCCTACCTGGTGCACTTAGTGCAGTGGCTTTGGATGAGGCGAACGACATAGTCTACTTTGGTTACCAGAACCAGGGCCTGGGTATCCTGGACAATGGCGGAGGCACTGTGGACAATATCAACGACGCTT
>JANQNL010000029.1 GCA_028279585.1 Thermoplasmatota archaeon | reverse complement strand
CAACAAGGAGTGATCCCATGACCGAGGAAGAGAAAAAGGAAGAGGTGGTCCAGGCGGTCGTGGCGGACCACGTGGTCAGCGCAAGGACGGCATGGACCTGGAGAGGCTCAAGGCTTGGGAACCAAAGACCGAGCTCGGTATGCTTGTCAGGGATGGGAAGGTAACCCATATCTCACAGGCCCTCTCATCTGATCTGCCACTTCGCGAGCCAGAGATCGTGGACATCCTCCTTCCAGAGATGGAGGACGAGGTCCTGGACGTCAACATGGTGCAGAGGATGACCGACTCCGGAAGGAGGGTCAGGTTCTCTATCACTGTTGTTATCGGTAACAAGGACGGATACGTCGGACTTGGCTTTGCAAAGGGCAAGGAGGTCGGTCCATCCATCAGGAAGGCCATCGACAATGCGAAGCTCAACCTGCTCGAGCTCAAGAGAGGCTGTGGTTCCTGGGAGTGCGGCTGTGGAACACCACACACACTTCCGTTCTCTGTCAAGGGGAAGGCCGGATCCGCAGAGGTCTACCTGAGACCAGCCCCACAGGGTATCGGTCTTGCTGTTGGCGACGTCGCCAAAAAGATCCTGGAGCTTGCAGGAGTACAGGATGCCTGGGGTAGGACGGCTGGTCAGACAAGGACCACAAAGAACTACGCAAAGGCAACCTTCGCAGCCTTGACCCAGACAAGGCGCCAGCGCATGATGGAACAGCAGGGAAAGATGCTCCATATCCATACTGGAATGTCCAAACCACAGGAGATCGTCCGGTTCGAGGAGGTCATTGAGCCAGAGACCCCAGAGGAGCCTGAGGGAGAGGCAGTGAAACAGGAGGGGGGTGAATGATGCTAGCCGTCATTAGGGTCAGAGGCACTGTTAATATCAAGCCCGACATCAAGTACACCATGGAGCTTTTGAGGCTGGGAAGGCCCAACCACTGTGTTGTCATCCCAGACTCTCCCAACAACGTTGGGATGCTCCGCAAGGTCAAAGACTATGTCACCTGGGGCGAGGTCGACGAGGAGACCCTCGAAGAGCTCATAAGGACCAGGGGACGCCTTGAGGGCGACCTGCCTATGACCGATGATCACATCAAGAAGAATACCAGCTTCAAGACCGTCAAGGACCTGTCCAAGGCCATGGTCGACGGAAAGACCAAGGTCGCAGAGGTCCCGAAGATGAAGCGCGTCTTCAGGCTCAACCCACCACGCCGTGGCGGGTATGAGGGCATCAAGCGCGCCTTCAAGGTCGGAGGAGCCCTGGGTTACAGAGGTGAGGACATCAACGACCTCATAAGGAGGATGGTCTGATGCATAGGTCGAACAAGTTCAGAGGTCGCAGGACCCATGGCCGCGGTAAAAAGGCCGGTAGAGGAGCTGGAAAGCGCGGCGGTAAGGGAAATGCAGGCCTTCACAAACATAGGTACATCACCACAGTAACGGTCATGCCAGACCATTTCGGTAGGCATGGATTCAAGAGGCCCCAGTCCGTGGTCGGTTCCGACGAGGTCATGAACCTCCGGATGATAAACGAGAACCTGGACAAGTGGGTTGCCGAAGGCAAGGTGAAGAAGGTCAAGGGCAAATACGTGATGGACGCAAAGGATTTCGGTGTGGATAAGCTCCTCGGAGCTGGTTCCATAACTAAGCCCCTCAAGATCACAGTCCCCAAGGCCTCGAGCAAGGCCATAGAGAAGATCGAGGCTGCTGGTGGCTCTGTCGAGCTTCCCGAGTAGGCGCTCAAACAGGAGTAATCGACCTTCAAGGCCAGCCTGCAAGCTTAATCTGGCATACATGAAAAGGTTAATTAATAGCGAGTGATTACCCTACTCGCCCCAGGCCTGGGTCTGGACGGCTTAGCCGCACCCAGACGACCGGGTCACATACAACGGTGGAAAAATGGCAGAGAAAAGGAACTGGGCAATGATCGCCGTTCCGGCGGTAATTTGGCTCATAGTAATGGGCCTTATCTATTACTTCCAGTACCACTCCCCAGGCAAGGATATCGAATGGGACATAATGGGTCTCGTCGGTGGAACACTTGCACTACTGCTGATCCCCGTTGGGATGATGTCCACCTATGCTGGGGACAATAGTAAATTATACGGCCTAAAGCCCATCATCGACAGGTTCCCTGCCATCAAAAGGCCCGAGGGCCACGTCAGGTTCAGGGACAAGATGCTTTGGACCATTGGTATCCTCATCATCTACTTCGGCCTCACCAACGTCATGATCTTCGGTCTTGGCGAGTCAATGGACCTGTTCTCCGAGTTCAGGGCCATAATGGCTGGCGCCAACGGCTCCATCATGCACCTTGGTATCGGTCCGATCGTTACTGGCTCCATCATAATGCAGCTGTTCACTGGTGCCAAGATCATCAACTTGGACCTCACCAGGGCAGAGGACAAGGCTATCTATCAGGGAACCCAGAAGGTCCTTGTCATCGTCATGATCCTTGTGGAGTCCATCCCGCAGGTCTACGGCTATCTGCAGCCTGACCAGGCGCTCAAGGACGACATCGGACTCGGCTGGGCCAGGGCGGTCATCGTCCTGCAGCTGTTCGTTGGTTCCTACCTCGTGTTCCTCATGGACGAGGTGGTGTCGAAATGGGGTATCGGTTCTGGTATCTCCATGTTCATTGCAGCAGGCGTTTCGCAAGCGATATTTGCTGGTACTTTGAACTGGCTGCCGCTAGGAGATGCCGCTCAGAACTACAACTATCTGGACCCGGACACTCCAGCGGGCACGCTGCCAAAGACCTGGTGGATGCTCACAGAGCTTCCTTCGAGGTCCATCACAACGGGCTATTTCGAGAACATGTTCATCTCGCCGCCCAATCCCATAATCGCTCTGATAAGTACAATTGTTATCTTCCTCGTGGTAGCGTACGCTGAAAGTTCGCGTATCGAGCTGCCGCTTGCCCATGGCAACGCCAGGGGTGCCAGGGGAAGGTATCCATTGAGGCTCATCTACGCATCCAACATCCCTGTCATCCTGATGGCAGCGTTGCTTGCGAACGTCAACATGTTCGCGCTCCTGTTCTGGAGCCATCCTTCCCTAAAGGAGGTCCCACTGCTTGGCCACAACTGGCGCATAGGGTTCTTCGAGGAAGGAGGCACGTCCCCGATCGGTGGTGCGACCTGGTATATCTCCAGGGTGAATGGCGTCCATTCCTGGTTGCTACCGCTGATGAACTGGGAACGATACCAGTACTACACTCAGGACCATGAGCTATGGCAGGTGATGCTGCACGTTGTGTGCTATCTAGGTGTCATGGTGGCCGGTTCTGTGATGTTCGCGAAGTTCTGGATAGAGACCACGAACATGGGCTCTGATGCTGTGGCCAAGCAGATCCTCAACTCCGGCATGGCCATCCCGAAGTTCAGGCGTGACCCCAAGAAGATGAAGAAGCTTTTGGACAGGTACATCCCGTCCATTACTATCCTCTCTGGAGCGTTCGTGGGACTTCTCGCAGGTCTTGCTGACATGGTCGGCACGGTCGGTCAGACATCGGGCACTGGTGTGCTCCTGACTGTCGGGATCATGATCAGGCTTTACGAGGAGATTGGCAAAGAACAAATGATGGAAATGCATCCGGTCTTACGGGGATTTTTCGGAAACGAGTGAGCCGAAAAAGCGCTTTCCAAACTATCAAAGAAAAATTGTCCGATTCTTTCAAAGTGCTAGCGGTAGCCAGAAAGGATCGGACAACCTCTCTTTTTCTGTTTGGAAAGCGCTCGGCTCACTCGTATCGGGGCGAAAAATTCCCGGACCGGGTGGATTTCTGTTTGTTCTTTGCCGATCTATCATTTCCCCCCGCAAGCCCATCAACCGACCATCCTTTTCAAGTTTCCCAACGCTATGTGTCGCTATGCGACACATAGATGTATCTATACACTAAGATGCCTCGACCCTAGCTTTTCCCCCAAAACCTCGCTAGAACGCGCTCCTCGGCCCCTGTACGCGCAGAAAACCCCCCTTCCGTCAAAGGCTCCACCAATGCCTATATATTCCCCTCGCAAGACCTAGGCCAGTATATGCTCGAAGGACGGAAAGACCTATATACACCCTTACGTTTTAGGGGCCACTACTGCCCTAGCAGTACTATGTACATATGTATTGGCTTTGGTTCTTCCAGCCCTACTGGTAGGACCAGCAAGCTCGCAATTGCGAAGAAAAGGTGAAATTGATGGTTCGTAGATCTGGACAGGGGAAACGCGGCAAGATCGCTTCAGGAAAGGGGGTCCAGGAGAGCCAAGGGGCAAAGCCCCGAACAGGCGTAGGGAACAGTTTTAGAACTCAGTTCAGCCAACTGCGGAACTGGTTCATGGACGAGAAGATCTATTTGTTCATACTTCTCGGCATATTCATCCTTGCACTTGTTTTGAGGACGATCCAGTACTACCAGGTAGGTTTCGAGGACTGGCCACCGTCGCTCTCCGGTAACGACCCGTACTATCACAAGAGGATCATTGACGATATACAAACGAACCATAGACATCTTATCACCGACCCGATGCTGAACTACCCATTGAGCGGCGGTAACCCACGTCCTCCGTTCTATGACTGGTCCATCGCTATCCTTGGGCTCATCATCGGCAACACCCTGGGTCTCTTCATCCCAGGCCTCGATACCACCAGGGTCACCTGGTACATCATCGCCTTCTCCCCATCCGTGTATGGGGCGCTGTCGGTGTTCCCGGTCTACATGATCGGTAAGGAGACCTTCAATCGGAAGGCAGGCCTCATGGCAGCGGCAGCGTTGTGCTTGATGCCCTCTTTCATTGAAAGGTCCTCACTGGGCTTCGCTGACCACGACGCGGCCGTCGTGTTCTTCCTGGTCCTATCGTTCTTCTTCCTGATGCGTGCCAACAGGCATTATCGGGATGAGAACTGGGTAAAGGATTGGCGTAAACCCGGGGATTGGATACTAGGACTCCGTAAGTTCTTTGTTGAAAGTAGGCTGGCGGTAGGTTACAACCTGCTGGCGGGAATCGCCTTAGGCACCATCGCTGTGACCTGGGGAGGTTTCCCATACATCTTCGCTATCCTGCTCATTTACTTCGCTGTCCAGATACTCATCAACAGGTTGAGGAACCTTGACATGATGTCAGTGTTCTTCTCCGTGTTCATAACCTTGGCCACGGCCCTGGTAATGTCGTTCCCATACTACAGCCAGGTGTCCATCGCAGCTTGGATCACTCCGCTCTACATCCTCCTGGCAGTTCTGCTTCTGGGAGTTGCGCTGGTCCCCACCAGGGACCTGCCATGGATCATCGTCATCCCATCGATGGTGGTCCTGGGTGCTGTATCCTACTTCATACTCGACCAGATGTTCCCAGAGACCGCGAACCTCTTGTTCTCTGGTGGCGGTTACTTCGTTACGAACAAGCTATACTCCACCATCGCAGAGGCGCAGGCTCCAGAGCTTTCGAGGATGATAACGTCACTTGGTGTTGCGGTGTTCTTCCTAGCTTTGGTCGGTGTAGTTTGGGCAGGCATAATCATCCCGAAGAAGATGAAGAAGGACTATATGCTCATCGTGATCTGGTCCGGTGTCGCGATATTCATGACATTGTCCGCGGCTCGTTTCCAGTTCAACGCGACGCCTGTGTTCGCACTACTTGCAGCATGGATCCTGTTCCTGCTCATCGAGAAGTTCGACTCCGAGAGCTGGGCACCACTGTCCATACTTGACATCCCATGGAGGACCAAGTGGTTCTGGACCGCTCTTGTGTGTGCAGAGGCCCTCATAGTGTTCATCACTGTGATGGTCGTCGCCAACAACGAGTGGAACAACTGGTTCGTCAGGCACATGGAGATAATCATGCTCTCTGTGATCCTCTCGACCCACCTTGGAGGGTTCATCATCCTCCGTTACATCTTCAAAAAGGAGAAGTTCAACGTGATGACCATCTTGACGGCACTATTCGTCGGGTTCATCGTCCTCATGCCGAACCTGTTCCTTGCCTTTGACGCTTCCATTCCATACGAGGAGAAGAGCGAGATCGATCCTACCGGTGACTACACCGGCTCGTTCGCGCAGTCCTTCACCTCCGACTACTGGGTGGACGGCTTCGAGTTCATCGAGTCCCAGGACAGGGATGTTCCAATGGAGGAGCGACCTGGCTGGATAAGCTGGTGGGACTACGGCTTCTGGTGTGTGTATATAGGTCAGCATCCAACGGCTGCCGATAACTTCCAGAACGGTTACCAATTTGCGGGTAGTTACATAGCTGCGCAAAGTGAAGAAGAAGCGATAGCTCTACAAGCTGTGCGTTTAGCTGAAGGTAACTGGGTAAACCACGGTGGTAAGTTCAACCAATCGATGAAGGAGCTTCTCATCGAGTACCTCGATGAAGGTGACATGGACGATCATCCGAACTACGACCAGTTCAACAAGTACATGTCCAGACCAGCAGACTTCATCGAAGAGGTCGAGGACAATCCAGAGAAGTATGGTAACTACATCGACCTCAAGAACCTGAACGCCAGGTATGCCACCTGTCGGGTCCTCCTCACAGACCTTTTGGAGAAGGAGGAGCTTGTGGACCTGACCACCGCAGAGGAGCAGCTTACCAACAAGGCGCTCCGATACTTCGGTGTTGACTCCAGGCTGTTCCCGTTCGAGGCATCCAACACTGGTATCTTCTACGCTCCGATCAAGCTGGCGGACAAGGATATCAGGGACTACCTCGAGTATTGGGCCTATGCGCAGAAGAACCTTGGCACCAACGATGAGCCCGAGTGGGTCGATTACAACGACAACCCGCTCTCGCCAGAGCGTGTTGAGGAAGAGGCAGAGAGGCTCAAGTACAAGTTCAGGATCAAGCGCTACGAGCTCAAGTATACCGAGTCCTTCTACAACTCCATGTTCTACAAGTGTTACATCGGCTATGGCGGTGACGACATCGGCATCCCGTCCAACGACGGCATACCATCCATGATGGGCAACCTCCAGAGCTATCCTGCAATGCAGGGATGGAACATGTCGCACTATAGGCTCGTATACAAGACCATGTATTACAGCGACAAAGACGCGGACAACGCGACCTTCCCTGACGATTACGAGGCCATGAACTACGTAGACGCTGTGGCCCTCTACGAAGAGGAAGGCGGCGACCTCAAATCCGGTCTCGGACAGGGTGTCTTCATACTCGAGTACTTCCCTGGAGCGGTCCAGAAGGGTATCGTGAGGACACACAACGGCACCCCGGTGCCTGATGCTCGCATCACAGTGTTCGACGAGTATGGTATCCCACACGACTCTGTTGTCACCAACGAGACAGGTGAGTATTCTGTCATCCTTCCGTTCGGTGACATAAAGATCGTCACCACTACCGGTGACCTTGCAGAGCCATACGATTACATCAACCAGTTCAAGACCTCTGGACAGCAGGGCGTTCCGGATACCCTCCTCAACATCTCTGCAATGCATGTGACCAAGGAGAAGGCCAACAGAAAGATCGACCACATCGTCAACGAAGATATCTACGTGGATGCTGGAAAGGTCTATGGCACTATCTACTGGGACAATGATAACGATGCACAGTTCACAGAAGGCATCGATGTTCCTATCGAGTATTCGAACGTGACCCTGAACCACAAGAGCGGTCTCAAGATCTACTCCAACACCCAGATGTCCTCGAGCTCCTTCGAATATGACACAGTCATCGATACTGGCGTCGAATCCGGTCTTCAGTATGTGGACAGTGTCAGTGATGGAGCACTCTACTTCGACGACCTCGTGGTCGGTGACTATGACATAGAGATCATAGTTGACGACCATGTGCTTCCGCTCGGAGAGGGTGTGACGATAAAGCCTGGTGACAGGACCCAGAAGGACCTTGCAGTGGCCCCTGGAACCATCTCTGGCTACACGGTCTACAACAATGGCGGGAACGGCACAGCTGAAGGTGGCCATGTGGTCAAGGTCTTCGATCCTGTCTCCACAAGGCTCTGGACAAATATCACAGATGCAGATGGTAAGTTCCAGTTCGAGGGTCTCTTACCTGGCGAATACCTGCTCCTTTTGGAGGAGGAGGACTTCGAGCGTCAGTTCGCAACGATAGTCGTGGACTTCGGTGCCAGGATAGAGAGCAACATCACACTTGTTCCGATCACCTTCGGTTCAGGGACCATCAACCTACGTGGTATAGACCCATCCACCAGGAGCGATCCTGTTCTGGAGAACGTCTATGTCCTGTTCGAGAACCTCCAGAACGTGACCTGGTCTCGGACCGCGTTCACGGTGGCTGATGGCAAGTATTCTGTCAGGCTCATACCTGGCGACTATCGCGTCTACTCCAAGTTCACATCCAACGAGAAGATAATGGTCCACATGGGCTCTGTCACTGTGACCAACGAGTCCTCTTTCGTCTATGATATGACCCTTGAGCCCGCAGTGAAGGTCATGGGTAATATGACCAAGGCTGCGAACAGGGAGGTCTTTGACGCAGACATTATCTTCGAGTCCATGAACAATGGTGAGACCGCACGAGTCCAGACGAACAGGACCGGTGAGTATTACATCTATCTCCCAAGGGATGACTACTTCGTCAACGTGTATCACGAGACGGACATCGGAGGTAACTTCCTCATACATCAGGGTTCTATCATGAAGGACGATATGGTCCCAACCATGACATACAACATGTTCGTGGACAAGGGTATTGCAGTCCGTGGAACCGTGTTCTGGGACAAAAACCTTAATGGACAGTTGGATATCTATCTCTCCGACTCACCTTTGGGTGATGCTCCAGGTGGTATCAACGACTCACTTGTCAATGCCGGTGTGCCAGGTCCATCGGACATGCACATCAACACCAAAGAGGGCGTTGAGGGTGTGGCGGTCGAGCTCATCTCCGAGCTTGGCAGAGCCAGAACCTATACCGACTATAATGGTTCGTTCACCATCTTTGCCCAGGCCGATAGGAACTACACCCTGAGACTGGTCGACAACGACTACATGATCTCCGAGCGAGAGATATATGTCTCCACGGACATCGAGGTAGAGAACTTCGGTCTCAACGATCAGAACCTTACAGCCATACCGATAAACGCTACCATCACCTTCGAAGGTTATGTCGATCTCGACTATGACCACGAGATGGATGCGGACGAGAGCGTTGATGGCTATGAGTTCCATCTGATCAGTAAGAACACTTACACAGATGATGTCATCTTGAAGTTCAACGCATCCTCCAAGGCCGCAGTTCGCGTGCTTCCAGGTCTTTACGCTGTGAGGATGCTCCACGAGGAGGTCGAGAACGGTAGGGACGTCTCCTACGTCTTCGACAAGGAGCTCATCGTCCAGATGGGCACCACAGCGCTGACGCTGGAGATGAACATCATCAAGTATGTGGAGTCCTCCGGTGACTTCGGATACTATCTACCAGAATACATCGGCGGTCCTCTGGTCTACCAGAACCCAGCGAACGCAACGATAACCTTCAGGCCGATGTTCGAGTATGAGACAATCTACGAGGAGTACGAGCTCTACATGGAGACGAACGGGTCCATGACCTTCAGTCTGCCATATGGTGAGTACTCTGTTTCGTCAGAGCTCCTTGACCCCATCGATCACTCGTTCATGACACTGTTCTTCAACGATGTCGACAACGACCTTGCTGGCACCCTCTACAAGGAGGCTGTGACCCTATCTGGCAAGACCCTGGTCGATGGCGAGGAGACAGGCATCTCTGTGCCTATCGTTATCCGCGATGTAGAGACCAATGCTGAAAGGTCCACAGCACCTCACCTTGGTGCATACGAGCTTCAGCTTGTACCAGGCAGGACCTACGAGGTCATAGTCAACGAGGAGACGCAGGAGGACGGAAAGACGGTCCGCTATCTCTACAACCACGAGATCCTGCTCACCGACGATACCGCACTGGATGTCGACATCCTGAAGCTTCTCAACATCAAGGGCGTTGTCTTCTATGACTACGGCCATGATGGTGGCTACGATCCATACGAAGGTATCGTTAACTCGACAGTGACCTTCAGCACTGATGCGGATGTCCCAGACGAGTATACTACTGTAGATTACTTCATCAACACCACCGAGGGGAGCTTCGACCTGTTCCTTCCACTTGTGGAATATACCATCGTGGTGGATTATGCAGGCTTCAGCTCAGTGCCTATCCAGAACCACAAGATCATTGTGGAACTGGACCTTCCAGGCGAGCTCAATGTGGAGCTTCAGTCCTCCAACCTAACAGTATCTGGACATACCTACTTCGACGTGAATGGCGACCTTGAGGTCGATATGGACGTGGACAGGGCCATACCATCCACCACCATGTCGTTCATAGCAAAGTCCGCCCATGCACAGTCGAACGAGGTGGTTTCAGGACCTGATGGTCAGTTCTCTGTCGACCTGTTGCCAGGACAGTACTATGTCTATGCTTATCAGGTAGAGGACCCAGAGGACGAATATGCGTTCCTTGGTCTTATCGAGGTCATACTCGGTGAGGACAGATACCTCAACCTCTCAATGAATACGGCTGACAGGATCCTGGGAACGGTATCCTATACAGATACCAACGGAACGTTCACAGATGATCTGACCAAGCTTGACGGCATAGAGGTCACCTACATCGATACCAAGCTTTACTTTGACATAATCGGAGGCAAGTATGGTATCAAGGAGATCGTATGTCTTCCAGAGGGCGACCATTCGTTCTCTGTCATCCACAAGCAGAACGAGTTCGACATGCAGATGACCTATCGTGCAGACCTGGACCTGAATGTGTCCAGGACCCACGAGGAGTCCAATGTCTACAATCTCCTGCTTCACAAGATCCGCGATTACAGCGTCACACTGGAGTTCTATGACGAGGACGACTTCAAGCGGACCATTGCCCCACCAGGACCTGAGTCCTACAAGGTCTGGGTCACCAACCAGGGCAATGAGCCACAGGTGGTCCAGTTCTCTGATGTGCATCTGCCAACGGATTGGTCTGTTGACTATGCACAGCAGAACGTGACCCTTGAGATCGGTGACCGCGTCCTTACCTCGTTCGCCTTGACGACGAACGATAACCCGAAGGCCGACAACGAGAACATCGAGATCCAGGTCACATCCCTGAACTCTACGACAACAGACAGTGTTGTGTTCAGCGTCAAGACGCCACCGAAGCATGCCTTTGAGTTCTATACTGACGGGGACAAGGACAACGGTGTCGACTTCAACTCCGTGAGCGAGTACAACGTCACACTGGAGAACCTTGGAAACATCGGTGATCGCTTCGAGATCACCATGACCATGGAGACCAATGTGGACGATCCTGACCAGTGGAATGCCACGATGTACCTTGCTGGTGGTTACGATAGGGACGACCCACTTAACCAGCTCTATATGGACGGTGACCCGAAGGAAGTGTCTCTGCTTCCGTTCGAGACCAGAAACTACACACTGGAGATCCAGGCCCCGAACAGCTCGGACGCATACTTCTCCGATGCTGTGACGTTTCACATCACCTGCAAGCCGCTGTTCACGACCCAGGTCGGTTCCAAGACCTTCAACTTCACGCTTCAGATACGCAAGCCTAACCTCAAGATCGAGGAGGTCAAGTATCGGAACATGAGGCTTGATGGCAAGTCCAACAGGACCCTCTGGATCGATGTTGGTGTAAGGGCAGAGAACAGGGAGTGCCACAACGTTCCTGTGAAGGTCTACATCGACTCGACACTGGTCACTAGCCAGGGTGAGGCCCCGGATGGTAACTGGACCATCGACGAGGTCCCAGAGGACGGTGTAGCATGGATAACCATACCGTTCGATGCCAAGCTCAATAAGACCGACGACGGCCAGGTACATACAGTGAAGGTCGTTGTCGACGAAGATGATGTGTTCGACGAGTCCAAGGAGGACGATAACAAGCTCACCAAGAGCAAAAAGATCGGCCCCGACGACTCGGAGGATATTCCATGGACTTGGATCATCTTCTTCGGCACGGTGATCGTGGCGGTTGGTGTTGGGTTAATTGTATGGCGGAGAAGAGCAGAGCTCATTTAGGCTTCAACCCAGACACGGGTGACAAGAAATCATCCAAGCTCATAGCTAGTATTAGTTAGCGGAGCTTCGGATGACCTTTCTTTGTCTGGGTTGAAGTCTCTGCGAGGCTCTTCTCCGAAAAACGATTAACTTTTTTCGAGGCCTGAGAACCGAGACGGGATGCTGGTACATCATCCACACAGAACACTATGAAACATCTAGCTACTGGCAGAGAATGACTGGTAAGATGGAGAGAGACGGTATTGCTGATACCACTCCATCATCTCCGAAACAATGAAATTAAGGTTTTCTTCGTTTTAACAAATGTGCCGAAAACCTCCAAACGCCCAAATGCCTCATCGTCAATTACCTAGCGACATTTGGCGCCTCATGAAAATGTAATTTTAATATGCTTTTCATGAGAGATCGGTTGATATTTCGAACATACGGTCGATGGCATATAGTTCAAAATATCAATTCTGTGTCAATAGTTTCGGAGATAACTCCGTTCGATCAACAATACCGCATCTCCATCTTCCCGAGCATCCCCTCCACATCCCCCCGCACATCCTTTCCCCCCGCGCACTCCACAAGCATCTCGGCGATGTCCTCCATGTCCTTCGGTCCCAGCCCCATCCTGGTGACCTCCGCAGTACCGAACCGACCCACAGAGTCCGTCAGCAAGCCCTGCTCCTCGAATTTCTTGGAGAGGGTGTTGCAGTCCATCCCACAAAGGTCGGGAAGGGCGTCGAAATCGTAGAGGACCTGGTGGGACTGCGTGTAGTCAGGCTGTAAAAGGACAGGGAAACCACGATCGTCCAGGGTTTTGGCCAGAGCCTTAGAGTTCTCGATGACGGCCTTGGCGTAGTCCCTACCGTGTACCTTGAGCTCCTCCATGGCCTGACCCAAGCCTGCTATCCTGTTGAGGTGCGGGTTGTCGATGAGACGCCATGTGGTGTTATAGAGAAGCTTTTTCTCGATGTCCTTGTCGTTGGTGAGGACGATCCCGCCCTGGGGACCGAACAGTGACTTGTGTGTAGAGCCGTGGACCGCGTCACACAGCTTTGCAGCGTCCGGCTGGAATTGATGACCAGCAAGCAGTCCCATCACATGCGATGCATCGTATGAGAGGAACGCTCCAACATCGTCGCATGCCTTGCGGATGGCTGGGAGGTCGTATGGGAACGGG
>JANQNL010000216.1 GCA_028279585.1 Thermoplasmatota archaeon | reverse complement strand
GTAGCTCACCAGCTGTAGGATATGGATGCGTCTTCATCGGTACAGAGGACAGCACCAACGGTTGGTTGTACTGCCTCGATGCTGTCGGAAATGGTGACGGAACCACCAACAGACCATGGAGAAGGGCATGCACTCCAGCAGGTTCCTTCGGTATCTGCAGCTCCCCTGTGGTCACCCCATCATATGTTTACACCACCACCACTGGTGATGCAGTGGTCTGTATCAATAGGGTCGCTGGAACCGTGAAGTGGACCCAGACCATTGGCAATGGTGTCTATGGATTCTCCGCATCCCCATGCATTGCCAAGGGCAAGCTCTTCGTCACTTCCGACTCTGGTAACTTCTACTGCATTGGTCCAATAAACGATGTCATTCCACCAACGGTCTTCCAGACGCTTCCTGCAGACCAGGCGGTGGACATCGATGAGACCTTCTCACCCACCGTGACCTTCAGCGAGGCCATGGACCAGACCACCATCGATGAGACCACTATCACATTCGAGACCACTTCTGGTCCGATCTCTGGTTCCATCGATTACAACATCGGTAACTTCAAGGCCACGTTCACACCGGACGCAGACCTCCCCAAGGGCGAGGTCATCACTGGCACTGTCCTCACCGGTTGCAAGGATACTTTCGGAAACAACCTGGACGGTGATGACAGCGGTACCTACGATGGGCCGACCGACACCTACACATGGCAGTTCACCATCGTACCCCCAGACATGCCCGTGGTCAACTTCGACAGCGTGATGTGCGTCGAGGACCAGGAGATGCGTGTTAACCTGTCGCTTTGGGTATATGATGCAGATACGGATTACCTCGACCTTACTATCACCGAGGATTCCGATTATTGTTCCATCGATGTGTACGACCTTGTGTGTCTCTATCCAGATGGTATCTCCGAGGAGATCGTCAACCTGACCGTGATGGATGACACTTACACAGTCTACAAGGACCTTGATGTTACCATCGATGCGTCCAACGACGCACCGTGGTTGGATGACCTTGATCCGATATCCCCCACAGAGGAGATCGATTATGTTCTTGATCTTACGGACAAGGTCCACGACATCGACTCCACAGGACTTGCTCTGAAAACGAACTCGTCCTACGCTACCGTGAACGGCCTCAACATCACCTTCAACTATCCAGAGGGTGTGCTCTATGAGCTTGTCAAGGTCACCGTCAGGGACGGTATCGCAGAGAATTCCACAGACCTCCAGGTCAATGTCATTCCGGTCAACGACGCACCGGTCATCGATGACCTCTTCGGAAGGTCTGACATGTATGCGAACATCACTGTCTACGAGGACACCATGTTCAACTTCACCTTGAACATGTCCGACATAGATGGACCTGAACCGACCATCGTTCTTATCGATGCTCCAGACGGTATGACGGTCGATCAGGACAATGGCTGGATATATTATCTTCCAACCCAGGAAGATGTCGGCAACATATCGTTCACGGTCGAAGTAAGGGACCCGAACACACCAGCTCTCAAGGACTCCATCGAGGTCAATCTGGTCGTAATGAACACGAACGACGCACCAGTGGCTGAACCTATCACCCTTGTCTCTGGTGGTGTCGAGAACCTGACAGTGGTGCTTGATACGACCGAGGCTACAGATGTGGACGGCGATGAGCTCGTTTATCTCTGGGCCTTCGGTGATGGGGGTTCAGAAGAAGGACCGCTCGAGGTCACTCATACCTACCCGATTGCAGGGACATACAATGTTACGCTGACGGTATCAGATGGTATCGAGGTCTCCTTGGTCTACCTTGTCATCGATGTCACTGCACCTTCACCGATCACCACGGATGGTGGGGATGGAGGTACTGGAGATGGAGGTGATGGTGGAGACGGTGGAGGACCAGACACCAATATCACTGACCCGAACGCGACCACCGGCGGTAATGGCACTGGTTCATCTGATGAAGGCCTTCCAATGATGGCTATCGCAGGTGTATCCATCGCGCTTATCGTGATAGTGCTTCTCATCATCATCGTTGTGATCATCGTCGTTGTGGTGATGGTCACGAAGAAGAAACCAAAGGATGAGCCTGCACCACCACCAGCTGAAGGTGCCGAGGCACAGGTCGAAGGAGGCCCTGTTGAAGGTGGACCAGTTGGCCCAGGTGAGACCCCGGCCCAGGACCCATATGCAGCGACCCCATCGCAGGACATGTATACAGCAACACCAAGCACTGAGCCTGCTTCGGAGATGTCCCAGGGACAGATCTACGACCAAGCCCAGCCTGCAGACCAGGCCATGGGATTGGATGGTCAGTCAGAGACGCCGGAACTCCAGGCAGCTCCGGAAACTGCAGAGGGCGAAGCTCCTGTTGGGATGACCTGTCCCACCTGTGGACAGCCCGGTCAGTTCTACGAGGAGTATAACGCCTATTGGTGCATGACCTGTCAAAAGTATCTCTGAAGACAACGAAATGAAGTTGAGAAACAACCTCATGAAATTGCCCCATCATCATCAATGATGGCATCTCTAGAAGATGATGGGGCAACCTTTCTTTCTTCTTTCTCAACTTCATGAGGCGGGCTGCAGAGATACTTCTCTCAGCAAGTGCCCATCAATTTTTACTATTCTACCTAATTGAAATTTGACGCTACATCTCAACCTAAGCTATAAATACATAGAAATGGAAGGGATTAACGATAGTTACCGCCAGGTGAGGCCGTGAAAAAAATACTTTCCATCTCCATATTGACCCTCCTGCTCCTTGTAACGTTTACCCTTCTTCTCAACGTCAGTGCAGACGATACTGCCGAGGACACGGTGGTCCTGACCCCGTCCTCCAGAGCAGCCCCTGCAGATGCCTGGCCAATGTTCAGGGGTGACATGCAAAGGACCGGGAACGCAACAGAGAACGGTCCTGCAGAGTACAACCTGATGTGGTTCCACAGGAAGAGCTCGTATGGCTCTCCAGTGGTGGAATACGACCAGATCTACCAGCTAGGAAGCGACAGAGTGGAGTGCTTTGACATGGATGGTAGGATCCTGTGGTCCTACTTCACAGGATGTCAGCACTGGAACACTCCTCTGGTCACGGGAGGGAGGCTGTACGTTGCTGGTCAAGGCGGTCAACTATTCTGCCTTGACGCTAATGTGACCTCACCCAATAGCACGACCTGTTACTGGACATATAACGTCACAGGGACCATCTCCCACAGCTCTTGCCTGAAGGTCGGCCCGCTCATCTACCTTGGATGGCATTCAAATCCTGGTCTTAGGGCGATATGGGCATCTAATGGAACCCTCAAATGGGGCTACAATCTCGACGGGTCCACATACGTCACATCATCCCCTGCCTACTGGAACGGAAACATCTACATCGGTGCTGGTGACTCATACTCCCGGGGTTCCAATTACCTATATTGCATCAATGCTACGACAGGTGTCCTGGATTGGAAGTTCGGTACTGGTGATTCCGTCTGTTCCTCCCCAGCCATAGAATACGGCCGGGTCTACTTCGGATGCAATGATAGGAAGATCTACTGCGTGGACGCCATCGGAAATGGTGATGGGACCACTGACAAGCTATGGGAACACAACACGGTCTCCAAGGTCTATGCCTCTGCAGCTGTAGGATATGGCAGGGTCTATATCGGAGACAGCGGCGGTTGGTTCTACTGTGTAAGCGCATTCGGTTCTACCGGGTCCACATCAGAGTACTGGCGAAAGCAGATCACACCTGCTGGAAGCTACGGTATCTCTGATTCTGCGGCCATCTCACCTGACTACATCTACGTCGGTACCTGCGGCGATCTTATCTGCTGCATGTGGCGCAGCAATGGAACCTATGTGTGGAGGGAACAGTTCGAGTCAGCAGCTCCATACGGGTTCTCTGCGTCCCCAGCTATAATCGATGGGGAGCTGTTCGTATCCACAGATTCAGGTTACTTCATTGGAGTAGGTCCAGACAGACTTCCCCCCCGGGTGGTCGACCACATGCCTCGCAGGGATGAGGAGAACGTCACCATCGACAGTGAGGTGAACGTGACCTTCCATGAGAACATGAACGCCAGCAGCTTCAACATGTCCACGTTCATAGTCACTTCAGCACAAGGGCAGGTTAGTGGGACCTACAGTTATGATCCAGTCCTGTTCGAAGCCAGGTTCACACCTGATGCGGACCTGGATAAGGGCGTGGAGTACAAGGTAACCTTGACCACTGGCATCATGGATGATGACGATAATCCATTGGACGGCAACGGCAACACGTACATGGAGGCTCCGCTCATAGATCAGTTCACGTGGAACTTCACGACCAAGTCCACAAGCCCTCCGGTCATAACACCGTTCGGACCACTTCGACCACTTGAGGAGACCGAGTACAGGTTCGACCTCACGATAGTGATATCTGACGAGGACACCCCGTTCGATGATCTCATCATTACCGAGAACACCACGTATGGAAACCTTGATGGAGATGAGCTTGTTCTGCTTTACCCAGAAGGTGTCCATTACGACCTGATCAACATTACAGTTGCTGATAATGACCAGATGGTCTGGTTCCCGGTCCCTGTGGAGGTCCAGCTGGTCAATGACCCACCGACCATCGATTACCTTCCGACCATCTATCCCGACGAGGATGTCGACTATGTCCTGGACCTTTCTGATAAGATCCATGATGCGGACGATCCTGTTCTTACGCTCAACATTAACTCTACGTATGCGACGATAGATGGCTACAATATCACTTTCAACTATCCAGAGGGGATCCTCAGCGAGGACCTGAACGTATCTGTCAGCGATGGCAAGGCCATGGACCACACGTACCTCCAGGTCCGAGTAGACCCTGTGAACGACCCACCATCGATTACCGATATCAACCTGATAACCGATAGATGGGTCAATCTCACTGTGAAGGAAGGGCAACAGTACGAGCTCTCTTTCAACTACACTGACATAGATGGACCAGAGGGATACTTCTCCCTTGATGCTCCTACGTTCATGTTCCTGCGTTCAGCTTCACAAGAGATAGTTATCGCACCAGCAGCCAATCATATAGGCGTGTGGGATGCGAACCTGACCGTCTCTGATGGACGTCTGGAGGACACTGTTCGGCTGACCATAACGGTCCTGAACGTGAACCTCCCACCGGTGGCAGGTTCTATTCGAGTTGTCTCTGGTGGAGTTGAGAACCTCACTGTTGTCCTGAACATCTCTGGATCATCAGACCCGGACGACGACCCATTGACCTACAGGTGGAACTTCGGAGTGGGTGGTTCCAAGCTTGGCGGGATGCAGATAGAGACCACGTACGAGACTGAAGGGATCTACAACGTCACTGTCAGGGTCATGGACTCCGAGTTCTACGACCTTGCTTGGCTTCTGATCAATGTTACTGCACCACCGGTCATCCCTGATGAGAACCAGACATGGGATGACAATCCCAACTGGACCATCGATCCAGGCAATGGAACCGGTGGCAATGGATCTGGGAACCAGACAGGTACAGATGGTGTCGAGGACCCACAGACCGCAGCAAATACAGCTACTGCGCATTGGTGGATAATCGTGCTGTTCATCTGCATCGGAATTGCATTCCTTCTAGCGATAATCATAGTCCTCACGGTCATTGTCAAGACCAGACCCGAATGGGAATACCCTGAACCAGAACCCCCCGAGGAGTTAGATAAGATAGACAGCAACCTCTGGGAGGTCGAGGACGAGGAGGAAGAGGACGACTCCTGGATGGATGAAGATTTCGACGACGAAATGGATGAGGAAGAGCCGGAGGATGAGTTCGATTTCGACGGCGACGACCTTGATAACGGGGAGTACTAGACAGGATTATATCCCGATAGGTATATGGTAGACCCGGTGACGTCGTGGCCATAGTTCGTGGAATGGGAGCTGTATTGCTGGTCCTATGCATCATTGGAATAGCAGTGACGCTTCTTATCGCAGCTCTTGTTCCAACGGTCGCTTACTTCTCTGCAGCTACACCTGGTGCTTACGACGACTGGGTGGAGGATCATAATAGTCGGGAAGAAGGTGATACCTTCAGAGTACGTGGTAAGGTCGCCTCGAAGGAGTATCACGACGAAGAGGCTATCGACTTTAAGGGGTGGGAGTATAAGTTTGTAGGAACGGACAAGTCGTTCTATTCCACAAACAATATCGGTGAGACCGGAGACTTCGTTCTTGTCGACCTTACGATGCAACTGCACCAGTGGTGGATAGTGAAGATCCTGATACCGTGGGTGACTCTGAACGAGCCTTACCAGTTCTGTGGGTTGCCGTGTTGTTGCACGGCTGTTATCTTTCTTGCTATAGCTCTGGCCAGTGTGGGTATGACGATCTTCGGTGGGGGGAAGAAAAAGAAAAAGGGTGCTAGCAAGTGAAGGGATAGTTGACAGTCAAGCCTTTTTCTTCCCCCCTGAGATATCCAATAACATTCTTTCGTCGAAGCTCATTGTAACGGAATGTTATAGACACTACCGCCCCCGACCGTCGTTGGTATCCATGGTGCTTGTGCCTTGAACAAAGAGACAACCAACACTTGGTTCCTTTGTTCAAGGAGAAAAAGAAGGGCGCGGGAAATGACTGATTATCCCACACCTGAAAATTTCATATACGACCTGACGTTAAGGTCGGCCCATGGTTGACGGCTTCGAGGTCGTAGAAGGGGTCCTGCCCAACGGCAAAGGCTCATCAACCTCAATTCCCGCAGTCTACCTGCTCCCCCACGAGCGCACCCTTTATATGATAGATTCTGGAGCTGGGGAGGGAATGCGCAAGAAGCTCAAGCGCAGGCTCAAGGAGTACTCTAGGGACTGCGACCACATAGTTCTCATCAACACCCACGGCCACATCGACCACATCGGCAACAACGGTGTGATCCTGGATGTTCCGTTCGAGACCCAGAAGCACTACATTCACCACAAGGGCATAGGCTACCTTGTCCCCCACGTCCATTACGGCAAGGCCATGAAACGGGTCAGGAGCTTCCACGAGGTCCTCCTGAACCCAGACTTTCCCCACATCCTCTACTTCCTCCCTATCGCTGGAGCGGCCCTCCTCAATGAGGAGCTGGTCTTGAGGTGGGTCGCAAAGCTCATGCTCAGTTGGTATGGCCACATCGACTCGGACCCCATCGAGATCACCAAGCTTCGCAAGCCCAAGAAGATGAAGGTTGGCAAGCACAAGGTCAAGGGATTCGAGGTCGGTCCGTTCAAGCTGATCTTTGTAGCAGGCCACAGCCCGGACTCCATGCTGGTGTTCCATGAACCAAGCGGTGACCTCGTGGTCGGTGACATGACCTTCAGGCTCTACCCGCTGTGGGATGACTCCGACTCCGACGGTGTCGAGGACACCTTCAAGCTCATGCACGACCTCATGGCAGAGGGTGTGGTCAAGCGGGTCCTAGCCTCGCACAAGAAAGAGATGATCACGGACCTTGATGAGCTGGACGAGTTCCTGGCAGACGCTCGGAAGATCCACGACCTGCTTGATGTGTTGATCGCGGAGGAGGCAAAGGAAGGAAAAGGCAAGGTCGCGGGAGTTTATCGGAGGCTGAAGAAACGGGCGGCCACGGACGAGGTGGCCAGGACCGCTGTGAAGATGCAGTTCCCCATATCTCCGTTCTTTATGAAGAACATCATTGCGTTCAGGGTCAAGGAGGATCCGCGGTATCAGTATGTGGCGGTGGACAGGTTCAAGAAGGCAAAATGATCCGACCGTTCGTCCCGTCAACTGTTATCTTATCTCCATTTTTGAAAAGCTTTGTTGCATTTTGAATACCAGCAACAGTTGGAACGCCGAGTTCTCTGGCCATGATCGCTCCATGGGAGAGTATCCCCCCAACTTCGAATATCAGTCCCCCAGCTAACATCATCATGTGGGTCTGGCCTGGATCGATGCATCGGGTAACGATGATCTCGCCTGGTTCAGGAAGGTATCCGGGACCAAGGTCCTTTATCACCCTCACATGCCCTGTGTAGGATCCTCTTGAAACTGGATCGCCAGCTATGCTATCCCCCAGGATAAATTCTGGGGATGTATCCACATCATCGAAATCGATGGTTCCTCGGAGATATCGCCCGGGAGTGCCATCATTGATTTCGAACAAGGCCTTCTGTATCAAAGCTTTCTTGTCTAGCCGGGTAGTATCACAACCCTGAAGGTATCCTATCACATCATCGATCTCGAGAAAGAACACCTCGTCCAAGCTGGCAATGGTCCCATCGCCCACCATCCGATTTCCAACTTCTACGATGACACCTCTCATTGATGAAAGGATCATGTCAAGATAGTATCTCTGCTGCTCGCGAAATCGAACATATCTTAGGGTGAAGGCTAACATCCTCTCGAATGCGAGCCTTTCTGGAAATGAAAGGCGGGCTCTTACAATTTCTTTCATATCCACTTCATACAGCCTAGTCACTGATGGTGTTGTCACGAGCTCACAAACAAGACCGAGGGGGATATCTGGATCATCCTTCCAGGATGGAAGCACAATATCTCTACCCAGGCGTCGATGTCCATGCCGGAGTAATATGATCTCGAAGCCATCCAGGACTCGAAGGAACCTATCATCACTAGCAGTGAGCGTGCACAATGCTTTGTAGGAGATCCCTTGCTCGAACCTTTTCAATATAGACCTTTCACCCCGAATTAGGTCGGCAAGGGACCTTAATTCCAAGGCAGCTTCGGATGTGGAACTGACAATATTCTGAAGTAGTCCAGCCAGCACATCCTTTGTGAACCCGTGACGTTCTAGGAACCTCTCCAAAGCGATCACTGATGGGACTGAATACAACCCTAGTCCCCACTTTGATATATCGATGTGTTTAGCAGCTAGACCGATGTGTTTCCTGTAACAATCTTCAAGCTCATGTTCCGTCATCTTCGAAAGATCACCGATCGATCTAATGGAACGCTCTAGCTCTGGGACCACTCGCTTGTAGAAAAGCTCATCTAATCTGTTGGGCCAGAGTAGAGGGTGCCTAGCAAGATATCCTACACTTCGAACAAGGAATAGTATTGATGCCCCATTCCTTTCTGATATCCTTTCATCCGGGGGTAGGACCTCCCCCAGCTTACCTCGTATGATCCTGGGGAACCTTTCCTTCAGATAATGGACCATGCGGGTCGATGCATAGATATGGTTGCGGTGTCTGACCAAAAAACCTTTGACAGGAACCTTGACACCCAGAGCTTCTAGTGTCGGTTTTACATACTCTTCCTCGTAGAGCCTGGAGAAGATCGAAAAGAACAACGGGCTCACGGGTCCAGAGTAGAACTGCTCAGCCGGGACTCGACTATATGATGGTCCAGAATTAGGAGCGGGCATCGCTGTTATCGGTCGGACCTGCAGTAACCACAGGACCTCGTCCTCTACTGCCCATTCCATGTCTAAGGGATATCCAAGCATCTGTTCTAGTTCTCGTGCCGATTCAACTAGCTCCTTGAAGTGAGGAGGAGCCTCATCAGATACAACGGTCCGCTTCGGTGTCATGGAACCTGACATCAACTCGTCACCCAGACCCTCAACGGACTCGATGATAAAGTGGTCCTCACCGCTGACAGGATCTTTGGTGAAAACCACTCCCGCTCTATTTGCGGATACCTGCCTCTGAATGATGACTGCCATTGGGTTCCCATCACCACCGCTTCGAACCTTCTCCAGAGCGACACGAAGCTCGTTGGCCGTCATAACGTTCAGAACACTGTCGAATTGTCCAGCCATTGAATGCTTGGACCCGTCCTCGTCTGGCGAGGAGGAACGGACAACAACGATCGGTCCATGTTCATCGAGGATCCTCTCCGGATCTACCAGTGAACCATCAACAGGAATTGTGGTATATGGGGGAACATTGGCTCCAACCAGCTCAAGTAACTTCAGACCCCGAGCTTTTGCACCGATGTTCATGCCAAACACCCCATGCTCTGAAGTAACTGATATGTCCATTTTATCTTGCCAAGCCGCTCATGGAACTCCACAAGTCCATGACCATTCATATGGCCATAAGTTGCTGAACCAATTGTCTCATGGATGACGCATCCAGGTGGAGTAAATGAGGCTCCACCAATTAAGGATGAATTGATGAGGTGTGTCACTCCAGATCTGTCCTCTATTTTAAGTTCCACCTGCTTGTGAGATGGACCTTCGATCCTTACATTCCTAACTGGGACGTTCCTGACACCGTTGAAAACAGATCCTTTTACAGTCCTCTTCCCCCCTTGCCAAATTACCCATGCATTTGTGCATAGGTCCTCCGAGAAAGCCAAACTGAACAATCGGTACTTGTCGATCCCTATCCAATCCCTTATCCCCCAAGAGTGGTCTCTATGTCCAAGACATGGACCGAACTCTATCAAATGGCCCTTGAAACAGATCCTTCCATGGAAGGTTCCGAACTGTTCCAGGTGTTGGTCCCCTAACCTTTCAAACCTCTTATCCGAATTCGTAGTGATGTAAGGATATGCCTGGTTCAATGGTTCGAATTGGATATCGAACTTAAGTTCATGACCTCTGAACCGAAGGTTCCAGCCAATTCCTTCGACTCGATAGGAAAGACCTCTAACACCTGCTGTAAGGTCAGTGAAATGTGGTCGACCTATCTCAACGAATGGACGCAAGAACTTGACCTTACCATCGCGCATTAGCATCACGAACCCTGCGGTCCTGCCCTTATTCGGCAGCATTCCAATGGTCGTTATCAGCGAGTATCCAGTTTCAGGATCGTGCATGCAGAAATAGTAGCTCTCTCGCCATAGTGGGTCTCTCCCATTCCTCCCCATATCATGGAGGTGGTTCAGGTCATGATGTTCGATGTATCCAAAGGTCATGATAGGTACTCTTTTTGCAAAATCATAAATATACTGACTTCCATGGAAGTCTATGTTTGACCTCAAGCGCTACACTTTCAAGGTCAGGTACAACCCGATCATTGAGGACCGGTTAGAGCGGGCCTTTCAAGATATCGAGCTTATCACGGTCTTACAGCAGTTCACTGTATCGCCCAAGGAGTTCATGATCCTGTGTGATATTGACTGGAGGACTAAGAGCATCGATGAGGCCAGAGATAGTTTGATCGCTGATATGGATGCCCTCATCGATATCAAGACCATCTCCAGCCACAAACGGAAGACCTTGGCTTTCGTACGTGGCATCTACGACCCAGCTTACACTGAACTTTTCTTATACACCACACAGGAGTTCCTGTGCTTCTTCGAATTCCCTCTGGAATTCAGGAAGGACCATGGACTACTGAACCTTGCTGGTCCTCCAGAGGATGTGACTAGACTGGTTGACTTCATGCACCAATGGGGTTCTGAGTTCGAGGTCAGGGCCATCAGGAACTACGATCCAGCTGATCGAGGAGTTGTAGCGGTTCTCACAGACAAACAGAGGGATGTGTTGAAACACGCGTATGATCGAGGCTTCTTTGATACGCCAAGGAGAAAGGATGTGAGAGAACTATCTGGAAATTTTGGGATAGCTCACACGACCTATCTCACTCACATCCGGAAAGGGCAGAGACGTCTTTTATCAGCCATTTTCGGAGAGTAGTTATACCCGACCCACCGATACCTTCCCCCATGACCTCGACCCTGCTCGATCCCCTACCCCCGCAGGAGGCCGTCGACCTCCAGCTTGAGTTGTTCGAGCAGGCCCAGCAGGACCCCGACTTTTCCCCCAAGGTTCACGTTCTAACCTGGTCCAGCCCAGGCATCATTATCGGCAGGTTCCAGAAGAAGGAAGAGGTCGTCAACCTTGAGGCATCCAAGCAGCTCGGCATCCCAGTGGTCCGGAGGTTCACCGGCGGCGGTGCGGTCCTTGTTGGACCAGACCAGCTCGGAGTGTTCTTTGTCGGAAGGGAAGACGCCTTCCCCCAGAACATTCCAACCTCCATGGAGGTCCTCTCAACATACATCGTCCAGGCTCTCAGAATGCAGAGGTGCACCACCGAGGTCAGGGCTCCGAACGACATCCAGTGTCATGGGAAGAAGGTCTCGGGATCTGCCCAGGCCCGGTCAAG
>JANQNL010000209.1 GCA_028279585.1 Thermoplasmatota archaeon | reverse complement strand
AGCGGCGGACTCCTTGATGGGGCCTTCCGGTCCGAACTTCCAGTCGATACCAAGGTAGACCTGCACGTCGTCCCGGGCCTGGAGCATCTCGAACTCCTCCTTGAACGCAAGGTCCGCAGGTGTTCGCGCGCCGTAGACCAGGACCACGTCGCCGTAGTCTGCACGGTTCTTCTCGTCAAGGACTTCCATGTAGACCGACCTTATCGGCGCGATACCGATACCGCCACCGATGAAGTAGAGGTTCTTGCCCTTGTAATCCTCGATGGGGAAGCCGTTGCCGTAGGGGCCGCGGATGCCGACCTTGTCACCAACGACCATCTCATGGATGGCCGATGTCACATTGCCCACGCGCATGATGGAGAACTCCAGGAAACCCTTCCATGATGGAGGGGATGTGATGGAGATGAAGGACTCGCCAACGCCTGGGACACTGACCATGGCACACTGGCCTGGCCTCTGGGTCCAGTTCTGTTTGACCTCCGGGTCGTCGAACTCTACCTTGAACGTCTTGATGGGCCTGCCGCCTCCGGCCTCGAGCCGGATGTTGGTGATGGTGGCCCAGTTAGTGGTGTATGGGTTCTCGCTCATTTCTCCACCTCCTGAATTGTCTCGATAAGGTCAATGTTGACCGGGCACAATGACGTGCATCTTCCGCAACCGACGCAACCGAACATATCGAAGTTGTGCGGGATGTAATTGAACTTGTGCAGGATCCTGTTGCGGACCCTGGACTGCTTGGTCTCACGTGGCTGATGGCCGGATGCATGGACGGTGTAGTCATCGAACTGACAGGTGTCCCACACCCTGCACCTTGCGCACTTGTCCCTGTGCTTGTAGTCTATGATGTCAAAGCAGTGGCAGGTCGGGCAGAGGAACGTGCAGATACCGCAGTTCAAGCAGCGAAGGGATACATCCACCCAATGCTCGTCGGGCCACCTATCGTCCAACTTGGTCGGTGTCTCGTCCAGGTCCACGACCTCGGGCTCTGCAGGCTCCCAGTTCTGGGCGGCCTCTAGCTCTGCGCCGGTTGCCTCTTCAAGACCCATCTTGTCCAGGGCCGCAGAGCCCTTGTCGGTGATGGCCTCGAACACCAGCTTGTCACCCACTTCGTAGACGAACACATCGGCGTTCGTCTTGGACTTGGGACCTCCTCCCACAGAGGTGCAGAAACTGTTGGGGCAGACCTTTGAGCAACCAAGGGTGAAGACCGTGACAGCCTCTCTCCTTGCATTCCAGTATGGGTCCTCGAAGCCTTCCCAGTTGAACAGCTGGTCCATGTAAGTGAGCGATCCAGCATCGCATGGCCTGATACCAAAGAGGATCGTATCCTTCATTTCAGGAAGCGACTCATCCATGGAGACGGCCTTCCTGTCCTGCATCTTGATGTCGAACATCTTCTCGGTGGCCGGGAAGAACGCAGACTTTGCAGGCTTTTTGGAGTTGTAGAAATCGAACTCAATCTGGGCCGGTACTGTGACCTTGATGTACTCCACCACACCGAGAGTATTGACAGGGGCGATGACCTCGTATCCTGCACCGAAGAGCTTGTCCAGTTGTGTTTTGTCCATTACCTTCATGTTATCACCTCACCAGATAAAGCACTCCTTGTCGTTGGGATCACATCCTCCCAACAGGGACGGTCGGTCGGGGTCCTCTCCCGATTCGATGTTGAAGTTCTCGTAGGCCACCTTGGCCATCTTGCCATTGAGCAAGCGAAGCGGTATGTCCATGGGACAGACCCTCTCGCACTCTCCGCAGTCGACGCAACGACCTGCAAGATGCAGGGCGCGCATCGTATGATAGAACGTGTTGTCCGGAAGTTCTGTGAACTTCTGGGTCCAGTTGAACGGTTTCTGGATGTCTATGGAACACTGGTGGCAGTAGCATAGAGGGCAGGCGTTCCTGCAAGCGTAGCATCTGATACACTTGCTGAACTGTCCCTCGAAGAACCTCCACCTGTCCTCGGGGTCCATGGCCTCGAATGACTCTATTCCCTCGAACCCTGCTGCTTCTGGCTGGTCGACCTGCTCCATTCCATCAACGTCAGTGACGGATGGGTTCCGGACCTTGCAGTGCAGACACTTGCCTGCAAGCAGGTCGCCCTTGGGTGCCTGGCCATCCACAAGGAACCCGTCTGGGCCCCAGGTGATCTGCTTGACGTCGTTGTCCTCGCCGTAGAGCATCGCGAACTTCTTGGGATCGATGGTGCCCTTGCAAGGCATGCCGATGATCTTTACCTGGTCTCGGGCGTGGATGTGCTCGCGGACGAGCTCCACGATGGTCTTGGCGTCACAGCCCTTGCAGACTATACCGATAGGTCGAGCATCAGGTGACTCGCCGCGTTTCAACGGCCTGCGGAAGTCGGTCACCGCATAGAGTGTAAGGTTCGGGATCGATGTAGGGCCGAACACGAACTTGTCAACGTCCTCGGGGGTCTTGGCGATAAGGGCTCTGTCCAGGTGGTTGAACGTCCCGCGCTCGTAGCCGACCACGAACCTGCACTCGGACACGAGCTTCTTGGCCTCCTCCCTCATCTTGTCGACGTTGCTCACAGTTCATCCCCCCTGTTTATTTTATCAGCAGGACCAAGTTCCTTGACCTGGTCCACAAAGCGGGTCACAACATCCTGGAACTTGACACCCTCGGAAGCTGATACCCAGCTGACCTGGAACCGGCCTGGGTCCAGGCCCATGAAGTCGAGGAGCTCGTGCATCAGCTCGAACCTCCTCTTTGCGATGATGTTACCCTTTTCGTAATGACACTCTCCAGGATGGCAGCCGGAGATGAGCACTCCATCAGCGCCCTCGACGAGCGCTCGGGAAACGAACATGGGGTTCACTCGTCCAGAGCACATGACCCTGATGACCCTGATGTTCGGGGGATACTGGAACCTGGACGTTCCTGCAAGGTCTGCTCCTGCATAGGAGCACCAGTTGCACAGGAACGCTACGATCTTCGGCTCGAAATCGTCGCTCATTCTTTCACCTCCTTCTTGTCATCCTTTTTGACAGGTTGTTGATTACAGTTACATGCACATCCACCAGCTATAGCAGTGAGCGGAGGTGCTGGTATCTTCTTCTTCGGGGCTTCCTCGCTCATTGTGACACCTCCTCTTCGAAGCAAGCGGTTATCATTTCAAGGATCTGCTCGTCCTTGAAGTTCTTCTGCTGGGCAGAACCAACGCGACAGGTAGCAACACACACACCGCAACCTTTACACAACGCCTCGTTAACAACGGCCTTACCGTCATCACCCAGCTCAATGGAGTGGTATGGACATGCGTCCACGCACATTCCACAACCTCCACAGGTCGCAGCGTCGATGGTGGACACGATTCCTTCCAGCTCCATCTCATCCTTGGTCAGCAGACAGAGCGCACGGCTTGCCGCACCTTCTGCTTGGGAGATGGACTCCTCAATGAACTTGGGAGAGTGGGCAAGGCCTGCAAGGAACACACCTTCAGTTGCGAACTCAACTGGTCGCAGCTTCATGTGTGCCTCCAGGAAGTAACCGTCCTTGCTCAATGGGACCTTGAGCCACTTGGAGAAGTCCTCGTTCTCCGGATGAGGCTTTGTCCCAACAGATAGCACTACGTGATCTGTAGGTATATGGATCTCCTGGCTAGTGATCGGATCCGTCAGGTAGACGTCCTTCCCCTCGACACGAGGTTTGTTATCAACGTCGAACCTGATGAACCTGACACCGAGCTCCTGAGCCTCCCTATAGAGAAGCTCTTTGTGGCCGTAGGTCCTGATATCACGATAAAGGATGTAGACCTCAGCTGAAGGATCGTGCTTCTTGATGCGCACCGCGTTCTTGATGGCGGTGGTGCAGCAGAACCTGGAGCAGTAGTTGCGCGGAGGCTCACGAGAACCAGCGCACTGGATCATAACGAACCTGTTACCCTCCAGCTCCTCGAGGCCGACCTCGACATCCTCCTGGGTGATGGTGGAGTCACCATACTCGGTGACCTCCGTAGCAAGAGCACCGGTGGCCATGATCACAGCACCATGCTCGATGGGCTCCTGTCCGTTAGGGCCTTCCAGGGTCGTGATGAAGTTACCGACGAATCCCTGCAGGTCAACGATCTTGGTTGACAAACGAACGTCGATGTTAGGGTCGTCCATGACATCCTTCTTCAGAGCTTCAAGCCTTGGTCCGACCTCGTCCATGTCCGTTGCCAGCTTGATATGGTTTGCATGGCCACCAAGCTTATCCTCACGCTCGATGAGGTAGACGAAGAAGCCCTGGCGAGCAAGCGCACGGGCGGTTGTCATTCCGGACACACCACCACCAACGACCATGGCCTCCTTCCGGATCTTCATGGTGTTGAGCTGCAGCGGTTCGAGCTTGCGGGCCTTTGCGATGGCCATGCGGCAAAGGTCCTTTGCCTTGGCCGTGGCCTTCTCCGGCTCGTTCATGTGGACCCATGAACACTGGTCGCGGATGTTGGTCATCTCGAACAGATACTGGTTCAATCCAGCCTCCCGACAGGTGCCCCTGAACAGAGGCTCGTGGGTCCTGGGTGAGCAGGATGCGACGACCACACGGTTGAGGTTGTGCTCCTCCACCATTGCGGTCATGTGTTCCTGGGTGTCCTGGGAGCAGGTGTAGATGTTCTCCTCAACATACTCCACGTTGGGCAGGCTCTTCACATACTCCACAACGGCTGGAACATCAACGATGCCGCCGATGTTTATCCCGCAGTGGCAGATGAACGCGCCTATCCTTGGCCTCTGCATCCGCACATCCTTTTCAGGCGGGAACTCGTGCTTGGTGACCATGGTCCCTCGCACGTCGTTGATCTGCGAAGTAGCGCGTGATGCAGCTCCAGATGCCTGGGCCACTGTGTCCGGGATGTCCTTTGGTGCAGAGAACGCACCAGATACGAACACTCCTTTTCGGCTTGTGTCAAGAGGTTCGAAGGAGTTGGTCTTGCAGAAACCATACTCGTCCAGGTCGACACCGACATCGTCGCAGACCTTGCCGAACCCACGTGGTGGTTCGAAGCCGACCGCCAGGACCACCATCTCGAACTCTTCCTTGATGATCTCCTCGCCCTCTTCGTAGGTCAATATCAGATTGTTCGTCTCTGGATCCTCATCAATGGATGGCACCCTGGAGCGCTTGAACTTGATGTCGTACTCGTTCTGGGCACGGTCGTAGTAATCGTCGAACTCCTTGCCGAAGGTCCTCATGTCCATGTAGAAGATGGTTGGCTCCATCTCCGGAGCGTGCTCCTTGGCGATGATGGCTTCTTTGATGGAGTACATACAACAAACGGATGAACAGTATTCCTTCTTGCAGGACGCATCCCTTGAACCGACGCACTGGAGGAAAGCCACTTTCTTTGGCCCCTTCCCATCCGACATCCGCTGGATGTGCCCGGCGTATGGTCCGGATGCAGACATTATCCGCTCGAACTCGATGGAGCTTACGACGTTGGGGAACCGTCCGTAGCCATACTCCTGCTTGATGGTCGGGTCGAACTCGTCGAAGCCCGGTGACAGAATGACAGAGCCGACATCGAGCTCCAGCTCCTCGTCATGGATGGAATGGTTCACGGCCTCGGCCTTACAGGCCTTGACGCATTCGAAGCACTCACAGCAGATACCACACTCAAGACACCTTGCGGCCTCCTTGCGTGCCTGCTCCTCTGTGATGCCCTTGGCGAACTCCTCGAAGTTGGTCTTCCTGACGTCTGGCTCCACGTGGTAGCCGACCTCACGGTTGATCTTCTCGACGTCTTCGAGGTCGTCGATGTCCTCGAGCTGGACCACTCGCTGGACCTCGGTCATGTTCCATGGGTCAGCGTTCTCCATGGGCTCGCCTGAAAGATACTTGTCAAGTGAGAAGGCGACCTTGCGTGCATCCCCGACAGCCGCAACAACTGTTGCTGGTCCGAGGACCGCATCGCCCATGGCGAAGATGTCGGGCTTCTTTGTCTGGCCGGTGAGCTCGTCAACGACGACCGTATCCCAGCGGGTGAGCTCGAGGTCAAGGCCATCCAAAAGCTCCGTCTCTGGCTTCTGGGAAACCGCAGGTATGACGGTGTCGCAGTCCATGACGAACTCGGAACCCTCAATGGGCACAGGCCTGCGCCTTCCTGAATCGTCGGGCTCTCCGAGCTCCATCTTGACACACTTGATGCCCACGACCTTGCCGTTCTCGCCAACTATCTCCACAGGAGCTACGAGGTAGTGAAGTGCGATGTTCTCCTCCTCGGCCTCGTCGATCTCCCACTCGTTGGCAGGCATCTCGGCCTTTGTCCTTCTGTAGAGGACGAACGCTTCCTTGCCGAGCCTGGTCGAAGACCTTACTGCATCGAAAGCGACGTTGCCACCACCAATGACTGCGATCTTCTGGCCAAGGTTGACCTCCTCGCCAAGCTCCATCTTTCGGAGCATGTCGATACCGGAGATGATGCCCTCCAGGTCCTCTCCGTCAACACGGAGCGACAGGGACTTGTGTGCCCCATGAGCAAGCAGCACGGCGTCATAACCGTCCGCTTTCAGTGATTCGTAGGTGATGTCCTTACCGAACTCGGTGTTCATCTTGAACTCCACACCGAGGACCTCCAGGACCTTGTACTCTGCATCGATGATGTCTCCGGGCAATCTGTAGCGGGGGATACCAACACGGAGCATGCCGCCAAGCACTGGCAGCTTCTCGAACATCGTCACAGCGTGTCCGAGCTGACGCAGGTAGTAGGCTGCTCCGAGACCGGCCGGGCCGGAACCGATGACCGCCACCTTCTTGCCAGTGTCAGGGCCTGCTTCCACCTCGAAGTAGTCCCCGGTCTTGAGGCCCCAGTCGGCCATGAACCGCTTGAGCTCGAAGATGTTGACCGGCTCGTCCACGTCCTTCCTGTTACAGCCCGTCTCGCAAGGATGGGGGCAGACACGACCGCAGGTAAGGGCCAGTGGGTTGTGACGTCTGTGGACCTCTAAAGCTTCCTTGTACTTGCCAACGTTGATCATGTTCACGTAGCCCTGGGCGTTCATACCAGCTGGGCACTCGGAGCGGCACGGAGGTGTTCCGCGCTTCTCGATGGTGAAGATCAACGGGACGGCCTGCAGGAACGGGATGTATGTGGCCTTTCGCTCCTTGAGCTTCTCGTCGAAAGCGTTCTTCAGGGTCACCGGGCAGGCCTGGGCACAGTCGGAGCAACCGGTACACTTGTCCTCGTCGATGTAACGGGAATGCTTGAGGACCTTCACCTTGAAGTTCCCCTCCTCGCCCTGGATGTCCAGGAGTTCTGCGTTACAGATGAGGTTGATGTTGTGGTGTCTGCCAGCTGCTACGAGCTTTGGCGCCAGGATACACATGGAGCAGTCGTTGGTCGGGAAGGTCTTGTCCAGCTGGGCCATGACACCGCCGATGCTTGGACTCTTGTCCAGCATATAGACCTTGAAGCCTGACTCGGCAAGGTCAAGGGCGGATTGCACACCTGATATTCCACCTCCTACGATGAGGACTGCACCTACATTGTCGGTCATTTGAGCACCTCTATGAGTTAGTCCATCGGGGTTGTTCCCCCCGGACCAATAAAATGGTCCTTGAAACCCCTCTGGGACGGTGGAGGCGAGTTGCCTGGTATCTATATAATTGTATTCATCTATATACTTAGATAGGAGTGACGAATGACGTAGGAAATGGGGTGGGATGTGACGTTCGTCTCAAACCATGAGGATATCTACCTCATCTACTTTATTGAACTCGGTATCAATTGTTACCACTACATCGGCGTGCATCTCCAGAGCGGTAGCTAAACAAAAAGCGTCTCCCCAGGCGAACGGATCTTTCGCGCTGGCATATTTCTCTTTCATGATAGATGCTTGACATGCTATCTCTGTCGTCACAGGTATTACTCTGATCTCTGATTCAACGATCCATTTGACCAGAGTATCTGCTTTTTCCTCATTTGTTAAGCGTGTAACGGCACGATGGAACTCTGCAATGTTCACGGTTGACATGTAACCTCTTGCCTCGCCGGACCGGATCTGGTCCATTGGCTCTTGCATCTTCCCTGTTCCTGGTTCTTCAATTTGATATTGAACCATAGCTGAAGCATCGATCACGTATCTTCTCAATTACAACCCTCTATCCTCTTCAGCTCGAAGGTCCTCTAATTTCATTTCTCGTAGCTTTTCTCGAGCGTTCTTCACCTTAAGGGACCCCGCCATAACTTTCAATGGGTCTTTAGGAACCTTTACCATGATTATCTCATCCCCTTTTCTGAAGAAAGATATACGATCCCCAACCTTCAATTGGACTTCTTCGCGCAGCTGTTTTGGGATGGTAACCCGATATCGTGGACCTACGAATGAGATGGCCATTATTTCCCTCATATCCAATATATTGCCCGCATTATTAATAATTTATGGGCAGATATTAAAAAATGCGGGCAAATAGGATTAAAGAACAACCTGGAATTGATAGATAGAAATAGAAAAGCCAAACCAATGAACAGGCCAAGAAAGGCCAACCTATCCAACAGCTATTTGCTTACACCATGGGATAGGTTGGTTATTTTCTACCTAGGCCCGTTCACTGGTTCGTCTGAGCGAAACCCAGGTCGAAGGCCTTCTCGTTTATCTCCCTGAACTTGGCAGGGACGGTCTCGAGCATGGTCTCCTTCAGGATGGCCACATCGAACGGAATCTTACCGGTTCCAGCAAGTGCACCGAGCATGACGATATTGGCAGTGACGGAGGATCCTGCCTCGTCCGCAAGTGCTGCGGAATCCAGCTTGACGACCCTACCACAAACTGCCTCAAGGCCCTCGTACAACTTCTCCACAGGTGGATAGGTCGCGGTACCGAGGAGGACGTTCGGTGGTGGGATCTCGTTTATCGATGTGATACAGAGCGTGTCCTTGGAGGCAAGCTCCAGGGCCCTGTAGGCCTCCACTGGCTCAAATGCAAGGACCACATGGGCCTCATGCTTCCTGACAAGTGGGGAGTGGATGTTCTCGCCGATCCTTACGGTAGAGACGACGACGCCTCCCCTCTGGGCCATGCCGTGGATCTCGGAAACAAGACATCCCTTGTCAGCCTTGATGGCGGCCTTGCCAAGGATCTCTGCTACCATGAGCGCTCCCTGGCCACCAACACCGGCGATGTAGATGTCCACTGAATGTGGTGCGTCACAAGCTTCCATCACTCATCACCCCCTTTGTTGATAGGGACCATAGCATTGAACGGACAGACCTGTCCACAAACCTCGCAGCCGTTGCACAGTGCGGGGTTTATGAAGTAGTTCTTCTTCTCCTCACCCTCCTCCGTATAGAAGGCTGGGCAGGCGAAGGTCCGGATACAGGTGCCGCAGTGCTTGCAGGCCTCCTGGTCCACAGTATACTTGTTCAGTGGGATGCCAGCTCGGCGCTTGTCACGGACCTCGAGCAGTGCACATGGGCTCTTGGTGACGACCACAGCTACACCCTCGGACGCCTCGGCCTCCTTGAAGGCCTCGGTGGTCTCTGCGATGTTGAGCGGGTCGACGGTCTTGACATAGTCGCACTCTACAGCCTTACAGATCCGCTCGATGTCAAGGGCCGGGGCAGGATCGCCCATACCATCGACTGGCAGACCTGGATGCGGCTGATGACCGGTCATGGCCGTCGTCCTGTTGTCTAGGACGTTCATGATCAGCCTATGCTTGTTGTGGACCGCGTTCACAAGGCCAGGTATGACCGTGTGGAAGAACGTCGAGTCCCCAGCAAAGCCAACAGGGATAACGTCCTGGGCACGGGAAAGACCACATGCCCCACCCACTGACGAACCCATGCAGAGCAGAAGGTCCGCAACATCAGCTGGGGGCTGGATACCCAGCGTGTAACAGCCGATGTCCATGGAGTAGATGGCGTGCTTAACAGCCTTGTTCAGTGCGAAGAAGGTCGCCCTGTGTGGGCAGCCTGGGCACAGGATTGGCGGTCTGTTCGGAAGCTCCACGGGCTCGAGGTCTGTGGCCTCCAGTCCGCACTTGAGCTCTGGCCTGTCGACGCTGACACCCATGTCCTCGACCGTACTGAACAGTCCATCCAGGACAAGGTCCGGGTTGAACTCGTAGAGAATGTCGAAGGTTCCTGTTCCCTTGCCATAGACCTTCTTGTCGAAGATGCCATTGTCCATCATCTGTCCCTTGACGAAGTCCTCGAGGTATGGTTCCAGCTCCTCCACCACCAGGATGGCGTCGGAGGAGTTGATGAAGTTGAGGATCATCTTCTCCGGAAGCGGACTGGTCATTCCGAGCTTGAGCACCTGGACACGGGTTCCCATGTCGATATGGTCCACGAGCTCCTTGACGTAGGCGTAAGAGACACCGGAAGTGATGATGCCGAGCATTGGTCCGGAGTCGTTCTTGATCATAGGTTCGACGACCTTGTTGAACGGACAGTTCTCCGAGACCTCCAGGGCCTTCTTCCTTGCCTCGATGAGCGCCTTGTGCCTCACCCTCGCATGGGCTGGGACGACCACGAACCGAGCTGGGTCGCGCTCGTACTCCACCTTCGTGATCCGCTCCTTGATGGGACCGAACTCCACAGGTCCACGGACGTGGTTGACACGTGTGGTGGTCCTGAACAAGAAGGGCAGCTGCACCTTCTCTGACATCTCGATGCCCCAGACCATCATGTCCTTACATTCCTGGGGATCGAAGGGTTCCAGCATTGGTGCACCGGAGAGCCTGGAGTAGTACCTTGTATCCTGTTCGTTCTGGCTCGAGTGCATGGATGGGTCGTCTGCGACGACGATGATCATCCCGCCCCTGACACCAGTGTAGTTCAGGGTCATGAAGGCGTCAGCTGCAACGTTGAGGCCCACATGTTTCATGAAGGCCAGGGACCGCACGCCGGACATGGCTGCGGAGCCTGCCACTTCCATGGCCAGCTTCTCGTTGGAGCTGAACTCGAAGTACATCCCTGCAGGCTTTGCGACCTTGAACAGGGTGTTGCCTATCTCGGATGAAGGTGTGCCAGGATAGGTGGCGGCAATTGCGACACCTCCTTCCACAGCACCCCTGACTATAGCCTCGTTGCCGAGGGCCAGGACCTTCTTTCCGACCTTGTCCTCGATGAGTTCCATCATGGTGTTCACTCCTCGTTGGTTATCTCCTCGAGCTTCAGGAGCCTCTTCCAGTTGGCCTCGAGCATCTTCTGCTGTTCCTCGATGAACTCCTCAGTGAGATGCCTGAACCTACCCTGCTTAAGCATGTAATCTTTGAGCGGGGTCTGCTCCTTTGGCTTTCGGTTTATCTTGTATACACCGTTCTCCACCTCGTACATCGGGTAGGCTAGGGAGGTTATTGCCTCCTTGGCGAGCTTGATGGACTTGGCAGGCTGGGACTTCCAACCTGTTGGGCATGGTGCGAAGATCTGCAGATAGGTCGGTCCGTCGATGGACAGTGCCTTCTGGACCTTCCTGACGAAGTCCTCTGGGTAGGCGACGTTGGCTGTTGCAGCATATGGTATGCCATGGGCGACCATGATGCTGATCATGTCCTTTTTCCTGCCCTGCTCCCAGTAGTTCTCTGTGCCCACTGGTGTGGTCGTGGTCCATGCACCCTCTGGTGTGGAGGATGACCTCTGGATACCGGTGTTCATGTAAGCTTCGTTGTCGTAGCAGATGTAGAGGGCGTTGGTTCCCCTCTCCACCATGCCGGAAAGTGCCTGGAGACCTATGTCAAAGGTTCCGCCGTCGCCGGCCCAGCCGATGACGTTGGTGTCCTTCTTACCCTTGGCGTCCAGTGCTGCTCGGATACCGCTGATGGATGCTCCGGTGACCTCGAAGGCCGTATACAGCATGGGTATGCCCATGCAAGTGTTTGGCCAAACACCAGGCATCACAGCCCAGCAGCAAGCGGGGATGGAGATGATGGTGTCAGGTCCAGCAGCCTTGAGGGCAAGCCTCATGGCCAGTGTTCCACCGCATCCCAGACAACCCATGTGTCCGGGTCTCATCAGTTCTTGTTCAGGTATTGTTAGCTTTCCCATCATATCACCTCCTATAGCTCCTCCTCCGGGGTATTTCCGTCAAGCAGTCCGAACCACTTGGTCTCCTGGTCCAGTCCCTGCTCTGCTACTTTCATGATATCTTCGAAGACAGCGCGGACGTGCTTGGTCCTGATGTCCCTTCCGCCGATACCGAGCAAGTAGTTCTTGATCGGGATGTCCACACCGGTGCCGTACAGTGCACCCTTGATCTCTGCTGTGAACGGTCCCTGGTACCCGAAGGTATAGGTCCTCTCGAACACACCGATGGCCTTGACCCTCTTGGCCAGGTCCCTGATCTCCTCGTATGGGAACGGCCTGAAGCAGCGCAGCCTTGCAAGACCCACCTTGTGGCCTTCGTCACGCATCCTGTCCACGACCTCGCGGACGGTGGAGGCGTTGGTGCCTGCGCCAACGAGAACTACCTCGGCGTCGTCGCAGCGGTACTCTTCGATGAGACCGTTGCCGTACTTCCTACCGAAGACCTCATAGAACTCGTCATTGACCTTGCGGATCTTCTCACGTGCCAGGTCCATGGACTCTGCCATCTTGTAGCGGAACTCCATGTACTGCGGGGGCATGACCAGTGACCCGAAACCCTTGGGGTTCTCTGGGTCAAGGAAATGTTCTGGCTTGTACTCCGGTAGGAACTTGTCCACAAGTGCCTGGTCCGGAACGTCTACAGGCTCGGATGTATGGGACAGGTAGAAGGCATCCTCTGACAGCATCATTGGAAGCATGATGTCAGGGTCCTCTGCGACCTTGAACGCCATAATCATAGAATCCAGGATCTCCTGGTTGTTCTCGCAGAAGATGGACATCCAGCCGGTGTCCCTTTGCATGATGGTGTCATGGTGGTCGGCCCAGACGGACCATGGTGGTCCATTGGCCCTATTGACGTTCACAAGGACTATCGGAAGCCTTGCGCCCGCCGCCCACTCTAACATCTCGTGCATGAGCAGTAGCCCGTGTGCAGATGTAGCAGTGAACGTTCTGACACCTGTGTTGGAGGCTGATATGCAGCAGGACATGGCAGAGTGCTCGGACTCCACCTTGACATACTGGGTCTTCAGCGTTCCATCGGCCACGAAGTCTGCGATGTACTCCACGATAGTGGTCTGTGGAGTGATCGGGTATGCCGATATGACTGCTGGCCTGCATAGTCTGGTACCCATGGCGGTAGCCATGTTACCTGTGATGACCTGTTTTACCATTTATTCCACCTCCTCGAGTATCATCTCGATAGCGTCCTTTGGACACTCCTCTGCGCATATGCCACAACCCTTGCAGTGGAACAGGTCCCACTCGGGTAAGGACTCCTCGTCCTTGACCTTGATGGCTGCGTCTGGGCAGTACTTCCAGCAGATGTAGCATTTGATGCACTTCTCTGCGTCGAACACCGGGATGTACGTCCTCCAGTCGCCAGTTCGGACCTTCTCGGAGCTCTCGGTGTTTATCGGTGTCAATGGGATATCTTGGTGCTTGCTCATGCTCCACCCTCCATTGCATCATATGCTGCCTGCGCTGCCTTTGCATTTGCATCAGGCTTTCTGGGCAGCTCCTTGATGGCTGTGACCACGGACTCGATCTTGACAAGTCCTGTGGCCGAGGCGAACGCACCGAGGATAGCTGTGTTGACGATGGGGGCCTCCTTGGAGCCCAGCCCATGGTCGATGGCTATCTGGGTTGCGTTGACCGTTTTGACGTTCACATTGAGGTCTGCGAACGCTTCAGCCGGCTTTTCTGTGTTGATCAAAACCACACCGCCCTCCTTGAGACCGCTTGTGACGTCCACAGAGCGTACAAGCTTCTGGTCCAGGATGATGACATGGTCTGGTTCATAGATCTGTGACTTGATCCTGATGGGTCTGTCATCGATCTTTGTAAAGGCGGTCACTGGAGCTCCACGCCTCTCCACACCGAAGTATGGGAAGGACTGGACCTCTTTGCCTTCCATGAACGCGGCCTTGGCAAGGACCAGACACGCAACCTGTGCGCCCTGACCGCCCCGGCCGTGGAACCGTATTTCTATCAATTTCATATCCTCCGTCTACATTGCTCACGCGGAAAGCTTGGGTAGAGCGGCTTTTTACACTCATGCATGCGAACGCAAAACATGTGTGCGCACGGCCCAAAAAGGGACCGTGTTCCCCCTTACCAGGAGCCCAGCAGGGGTCTGGGAAAGCCTTGAAAGGCCCTTGCTCTCCGTCCTGGTAGTCTCTGGAAACGAGTATGGAAAATATAAGGTTATGCTTCAATTTGTGTACAGTCTAGTAATGAATATTTGCGGAAATTGGAAGACTGGCTAGGTGAGGAGGGGCGGATGATGGTCACTCGTCTAGGAACCATTCCAAAGTAGCCCCTTGGAGGAATAGGAAAAGGTCGATTGACGGACGATCTCCAGTAGCCGGTCCCCAAATAAGCCCTTGGAAGAAAGGTCGTTCTATGCTTCGCTACAGTAGTCGCCAATCGCGTAGAACGATTTCTTGTGGTATACGGGCTTATTTGGGGACCGTCTCCCAGTCAGCTAAGAACTTCTCGACACCGATGTCCGTCAGCGGATGTTTCACCATCTGCCTGATGATCTTGGGCGGGATCGTCGCGATATGAGCGCCCATTGTGGCGGCCTCCACCACGTGATTGGGGTTGCGGATCGACGCCACTATGACCTCGGTCTCGAACTCGTAGTTCTTGTAGATCTCCACGATGTCGCCCACGATCTGCATTCCATCGGACGCAAGGTCGTCGATCCTGCCTACGAAGGGTGAGACATAGGTGGCACCGGCCTTTGCGGCCAACAGAGCCTGCGGTGCGGAGAAGACAAGTGTCACGTTGGTCTTGATGCCCTCTTCGGAACACTTCTTCGTGGCCTTGAGCCCCTCAGCGGTCATGGGTATCTTGACACAGATGTTCTCGTGTATCTGGGCAAGCTCCCGGGCCTCAACGATCATGCTTTCAGCATCCATTGACACAGCCTCTGCAGAAATTGGTCCTTTCACGATCTGGCATATCTCTCGAACGACCTGGATGAAACTGCGGCCTTCCTTTGCTATGAGGGAGGGATTTGTAGTGCATCCGTCGATGATGCCCCAGGAGTTCAGTTCACGTATCTCTTCAATATCAGCTGTGTCGATGAATATCTTCATTGTCTCACCTTATCCGAACTTGCAGGTGCCCTTTCTCTCCAGGGCCTTGTGGGTATGCTTGACTATAGCTTCAACTGTCAGGCCGTATGCCTCCAGGAGCTCGTCGGACTCGCCGGACTCTCCGAAGGAGTCAGGTATTCCGAGGATCTGGAGCGGACATGGGAACTGGGTCGCAACGACCTCGGAGATAGCTGTTCCGAGACCACCGAAGATCGAGTGTTCCTCCACGGTGACGATGCAGCCACAGTCCTTGGCGGCCTGGATGACAGCCTCGGTGTCCAGAGGTTTGATCGTTGACATGTTTATGACACGGGCCTCGATGCCTTCGCGGCATAGGATGTCTGCTGCTTCAAGAGAACGGGAGACCATACCGCCCATTGCGATGATGGCTACGTCGCCACCCTCGCGCAGGAGTGAGGACTTGCCGAACTTGAAGTCGTAGTTCTCGTCGTAAATGACTGGAACAGGGGACCGTCCCATCCTGATATAGACCGGGCCCTTGTATTCGACACAGGCCTTTACGGCCTTGATGGTCTCGTAATAATCTGCAGGGGCCATGATGGTCATGTTCGGAATGACCCTGGTGATCGAGAGGTCTTCGTTGATCTGGTGGGATGCTCCATCTCCACCGACGGTGATGCCAGCGTGGGTCGCTACGATCTTCACGTCGAGGTTCGGGTATGCGATAGACTGGCGGATCTGGTCGAAGACCCTACCGGTTGCGAACACAGCGAAGGTCGATGCGAACACGGTCTTACCGCAGGTAGCAAGGCCTGCTGCGACTCCCATCATGTTCGCCTCTGCGATACCGCAGTTGAAGAACCGCTCTGGGAACTTGGCGTTGAACATTGAGGTCTTGGTGGAACCGGAAAGGTCCGCGTCCAGGACCACTATGTCCCTTCTGATCTCACCGAGCTCTACGAGGGCCTGCCCGTATCCACTACGGCATGCCTTCATCTCTCTGTCTGCCATCAGACATCACCTCCGAGCTCTTCAAGGGCCTGAGCAAGTTGGTCGTTGTTCGGGGCTTTGCCGTGGAAGTCGAGGTTGCCCTCCATGAAGGAGACGCCCTTGCCCTTGACGGTGTGGGCGATTATCATGGTGGGCTTGCCGTGGGTCTTGTGGGACTCGTTGACGGCATTGATGATGGCCTTGTAGTCATGGCCGTTGATCTCAATGACGTGATACCCGAAGGCCTCTGCCTTTGCGGCGATGGACTCGATGCCCATGACCTTCTCTGTGGGTCCGTCTATCTGGAGGTTGTTCCTGTCCAGGAACACTGTGAGGTTCTCGAGCTTGTAATGGGCCGCGGCCATGGAGGCCTCCCATATCTGTCCTTCCTGGATCTCGCCGTCACCGTGGATACAGTAGACCTTGTAGTCCTTCCTATCGA
>JANQNL010000171.1 GCA_028279585.1 Thermoplasmatota archaeon | reverse complement strand
GTTGACGAGATCGTTGCATGTTCAGGAACACCGGGAGACTATGGCTGGGTGATGGTGTACGAATGGAACGGTCTATCCTGGGATCACGAGTATGTCCATTCCAAGGCAACTTGGGGATTTACTTGTGTGGAGATCGGTGATGCCAACGGTGATGGTCTTAACGAGATAGCTGCTGGAACAGATGCTTCGGACACGAATATCATCCTCTATAGCAAGGATACTGGAAAATGGGAAGCTGAAGCATTGAACACTGGGTATAATGCGAACATCACTGATATTGAGATCGCTGATATCTTTTGCGATGGTTATAACGAGATAGTCTTTACAGTTTACAGAGCCGCTGTTGCGAACGTGTTGTACATGTACTACAATGCTGGATGGACAATGGGTGCGGTCGCAACATGCCCCTCCGAGGCTCTAGCAGTTGAGGTTGGTGATGTGGATGCTGACGGGATCAATGATGTCATTGTAGGCCTTGAAGGTGGCGTGACCGGGGAACTCCGAGCTTATAACATATCCTCTGGTTCGTGGGCTGGGGCCAACATCGCCGACCTTCCAGTAAGTGTCAACGACATTGCCCTTGGCGATATGTTGAAAAATGATGAGACAGCGATCCTCATTGGTATGAACGAGACCTCCAATGAGGTACGATCATACTGGTGGTACGGTGGTTGGATAGAGCATTATGTTGCAGACGTGGATGGCAATGTGACCTGTGTTACGATTGGTGACGCAGAGAACAACAACGAAGTTAAGGGATACTTCGCTGTGGACCGTGGTTACCTGGAACAGGATGTAATGACCGCTGAATGGGCGTTATTGGGAGGATACGAGACGGATTATATCCTCGATGATGGCGGATGGATAGCATCTGGACTTGCTGTTGGAGATGTCGATAAAGATGGCCTGAACGAGATGGTGATCGGATTCCATGAAGAGGGTTACAATGTTCAGCTCTATTACCAGGATCCTGACCAGGAGATCTATATCACTAGTCCGAAGGACTACACTCGTGTGGATCGGATGTTCAATATCGAGGCCCATTCCAACAGTGACTATATCGAGAAGGTCGAGTTCTGGGTAAATGGATCATTAAAGCATGTTGCTTATGAGGCACCGTACAAGTTCATGTATGATGCTTTCTTCGAGTATGATGGCGACTTCATTTACATTGAGGCCATGGCCTTTGATAAATTTGGAATGGTCGACCGAGATATCATTTATGTCTACATCGACCACTCCCTTGACCGGGGCAAACACGTAAACGTTTCGATGATACAGCCAGAGTATGCCCCTGACCAGATCGCTACGGCCATGGTGGACCTGAACACTTCGATAGAATTTGAAGAGTTCAAGCTGGTCATGAACTGCACCGATCCATGGGGTAATACCTATTCTGTGACGAACCAGACCTTCACTCGACAGAGACAGGTCCGAGTTCCGATAATGATACCAAGCGATGCAGCCCTTGGAAAATATACCGTTAACACGATCGGCTATGGATATGTATCTGGTAGCGTTGTATGGCGTCATGTCAACATTACCACCTTCATGGTGTCAGGAAAGAACACTCTCGGATGGTTGGATACCATCAATGTATCCCTGAACAATTTCGAGATGAACCTTCACGATATCCGTGTCCTTGTGGATGAGATCAACTTCACAACATCTTACCTGCGAGATTGGTCCATGATGTTCAACGACACCTTCACCCAGCGCATGGACATCCTGATGGACGACCTCAACAACATCCACATGTCCCTCTGGGACAAGGTGAACGAGACGGACATGCACATCACGGACGAGATCCGGATGTCCATGGACGATATCATGCGTATGCTCGAGGAGATCAATGGCACGACAACCATGAACATCCAGAACGTCGACGACCTCCGGATGTGGCTTGAGGAGCTCCTACCATACCTGAACCAGACCATGACCGACCTGGACGTCTCAATGTCCCAGGACATCACGGACATCAAGCAGATGCTCAATGATATGGACATTGCCATCAACGATGGTCTGGACGATCTGTCTGCAGAGCTTATGGCCCACGACCAGGGAACCAATGCCAACATCTCAGAGCTCAGCGATAAGCTTCTTGGCCTCAAGGGCGAGGATGTGGACCTGTCCGAGATAATGGCTACCCTGGACGACATTGAGGGCAACCTCTCGGGTGATGATGGCGGATTGTCCCAGTCCATAGCAGACCTTCGCACACTTGTCACGGGTTACCGTGATGAGATCATGCAGAAACTGGATGAGATGAATGGCAAGATCGATGACCTGGCCACACTCGAAGAGATAAACACAGAGCTTGAGGAAGTAGAGAAGAAGGTCGATTCCACAGACCAGAAGGCCGCAAGCTCGAACACCTCAATAACCATGAGCCTGGTCCTGTCCGTGATCATTGCCATACTGGCTCTGATATGTGTAGCGTTGCTTGCTCTTTTAGTGAAGTCCAAAATGAGCGCACCTGCCCCCTCGCTTGAGACCTCCAAGAAGGCACCACCAATGGAAGAACAAGAGGATGATGAGGTAGCAAAAGAAGAGGAAGAATGACCTGAATAGGGATGAGGATAATTGACCCTATCCTCATCCTTTTTTCCTTTTTCATTGCGATAAAGGACCCAGAATCTGGCTCTGTCCGTTCGCAGCCAGCCCAATTGTCCATTTTAACACACAAGTATATATGCCTGGAACGCCAGTGCCTGCGTGATCATAAATTCATCTTTTGCTTTAGATTCCCTGAACGTTGGGGGGGAACAGGCGGAACGTGGCCTTTTGATCATGAGATGGAATCATGAAGCTGAATTCGATGCCCAAGCTGATGATGGACGGACTTGAGTCCAAACTACCCATCATCCAGGGCGGAATGAGCGTTGGTATCTCGATGTCAGGTCTGGCATCAGCCGTTGCCAATGCAGGTGGGATAGGGACCATAGGGGCTGCGGGACTGGGCTTGCTCAATCCAACTCTGCCTAACAGCTACAAGGAGAACAACGAGATAGCGCTCAGGCACGAGATCCGCAAGGCCAAGAGGAAGACAGAGGGTCCCATCGCCGTCAACATCATGATGGCCCTTTCCGATTATGACAATCTCATCATGGCCGCTGTGGACGAAAAGGTCGACGCTATCCTTATCGGTGCTGGAACCTTCCTCAAGGCCCCACCGACCATTGATATGGACAAGGTCAAGGACTCTGTGACCAGGATCCTTCCTATCGTTTCTTCCCAGAGGGCAGCCAACGTCATCTTCAAGTTCTGGGGACGCCACTATGGCTTCGTCCCTGACGGCATCATCGTCGAAGGACCACTTGCTGGTGGTCACCTTGGATTTGCCAAGGATGATCTCGAAAAGCCTGAACACTCACTCGACGCTGTCCTTCCACAGGTCATCGATACCATCAGACCATACAGGGAGCAGTTCAAGATGGACATCCCTGTCATCGCTGCAGGTGGTATCTTCTCAGGTGCTGACATCTACAAGTATCTCCAGATGGGCGCTTCTGGCGTCCAGATGGGTACCCGCTTCGTGGCTACCCATGAGTGTGATGCTTCCCTGAACTTCAAGATGGCCTACCTCGCCTGCGAGAAGGATGACATCACCATAATAGACAGCCCGGTCGGTATGCCCGGTCGCGCTATCAAGAACAAGTTTATAGAGGATGTACGCTCCGGTGTTAAACAGCCGTTCGCATGTCCATGGAAGTGTCTGCGAACCTGTGACTTCAAACAGTCCTCATACTGTATCGCCAAGGCCTTGACTAGTGCACAGCGTGGCAAGCTCTCCGAGGGTTTCACCTTTGCAGGTCAGAACGTCTACAGGATAAGAAGGATGACCTCTGTCAATGAGCTTATGAACAGCCTTGTCGAGGAATACGAACTGGCAGCTAACAAAGCGGTCAGTGCCTTGGATGGTATAACTCAAGTCGAGCCAGTACCGTGATAATACCCTTTTCATCAAACCTTATTCAGCGTGAATGTCATTGTGCTTCCTTTATCGATACCCTCACTTTCGATCCAGATTCTCCCTCCCATCATCTCGATGAGGTTGCGACAGATCGATAGACCAAGCCCTGTTCCTTTCACTTGTTTGCTGGACCTGTCCTTCAACCTTGAGAATGGCTCAAACAGCTCATTGAGTTTGTCCGGTTCGATCCCTATGCCGGTATCAATTACTCTGAAATGGACCTCGGCATCAATGACTTCGACCTCAACCGTGATCGATCCTTCATCCGTGAACTTGTATGCGTTACCGATAAGGTTAGTCAATACTTGTTTTAATCTCTGACGATCCCCCTCTACCTTAACCTCTTTTTCTGGAAATTTGATGATGAACTCAAAACCTTCTTCTTCCATCTTTAGTCTGAAGAGATGGTCAAGGTCATGTAGAAGTTCATCGACGAAAACGGGCTCTATCTCCATCTTGAGCCGACCTGCCTCGATCCGTTGCATATCAAGAAGATCGTCTGTTATTCGTAACAGGTCAACAGAATTCCTATGAGTGATCGATATTAAATTCTTCAACTCTTTTTCGTCATTATAGAGGTCGTCCTTAATGAGTTCGAGAATCCCAATCATTGCAGCCAGAGGGCTTCGAAGCTCGTGGCTTGTGACCACCATGAACTGGTCCTTCATTTTCTGTTCTGCGATCAATTGTTCGTTTATCTGATGAAGTTCCTGATTGATCTCCTTGGTCCTTTCATCCGATCTCTTCAGGCGTTTGACAGCCTTTTTCAACTGCCGCGCTTTTTTATTCCTTTCTTCTGCCATTTTCGTATAGTCCTCATGGACCAGCTCAATGGCTTCATGGAGTTGAGCAAGGTGTGGGCTGCCACCTTTGTAATCGTAACGGGCAGTATCGGTAGCCCATAATATACTGCCTATATCCTCTACCAGCATATCGATCTCAGCTTTTTGGACTTCAACAACACGATCCTTCTGACCGCTTCGATCATCAACGAGGTCAAGGTTGATCATGTTGAAGGCCTCCGCGACATCATTTACAAAGAGCATACGAGAACCAAGAGGCCGTTTGACGAACGAGAGTGCAGATCGGATCGGACCACTTGCTCCACATATATAGTTCGCATCTGAGGATATATTATACTTGGATTCGATCATCTCTATTCCATCGATATATTCCTTTCGAGCGATGGGATCGAGTCCCTTGGTCTCTGTAAAATCTCTGATCTGTGTATATGTCGGTTGTCTGAAATATCCTTCTTCGAACAGCGATTCTATTATACCAAGACCGGCATCTGCCACTGCTTCATCTAGTTCACCTATAATCTTTGTGAACAGGATATGATTATCTATGGTCCTGGCCTCAAAGTGTTTATCGTTGGTTATTGATGAATATTTCCATTTCTTATTTATCAACATGTCTGAGAACGATAGCTTCTTCATTATCATCCATTTCCCAATGAAGTCTACTGAGCTTACAGCTGCGGAGTTGTAGTTCTCGAATATTCGCACCTGCTTGCCAGCAACACCGATTTTGGCACCGAGGTTGAGTAGACTTAATATCGGCTTTGGAACACCATAACCAGCTATCAATATACATTGGCCATCGTCTATCTTCAGGTGGTGGATGTAGTCTCTTTGATGAGTTATTGTCGGCCGTCCATGGATATTGCTGAGATCGAGAAGTTCTACATACTCCTTCCCCTTAAAAGCCTCCTTGACAACCGCATTCCTGACCTGGAAATATCTCTCGATATCTATTGTTGATATCTCTCCTTCGGGCTCAATAACGAGGATCCTATCTCCAAGGAGCTTCAGCGAAATCAGATATTGTTCTCCTGTTGGTACATTCTTCCAATCCTCCTTGGCGGTAATTGGAAGGTTTGTAACATGGCATCTGAGATCACATATTGGTTTGAACATCATCTTCTACCTCGCAATAAATCGGTAATGTAAATTCAATGGTTGTCCCTTGGTCCTTACCGGGACTTCGTATGCTTATCTGTCCTCCGATCTTTTCGATGATGATCTTGGATATCGTCAAACCAAGTCCTGTACCACCATGTTCTCTTGTCGTACTTCCGTCGAGCTGAACGAATGGAGCGAAAGGGTCCTTCTCATAGTCTTGTTCGATACCGATACCAGTATCATTGACCTCGAATCTGATGAGATCGTTTGCTTCATCTTGGGTTACTTCGATATCTATCTTTCCCTCATTGGTGAACTTGATGGAATTTTCAAGTATGTGGTGGATAACGAGTGTGATATTGGTCCAATCCACACCAACGAGGACCCTTTGCTCAACTTTATTCGATATATTGAACTCAAGCCCCTTACCCTCTATCTTTGAACGGTAATCAGATTCTATCTTGATGCAGATGTCCTCTACAGGTATCTCTACATAGGTGAACTCAATGTTTCCAGCTTGCATCTGGCTCAATGATAGTATATCGTTAACGATGTTGGTTAGGCCCTGAAGGGTGATGTGAGATGTGGTGACGAAGTCCATCAGCTCCTTATCGTCGTCGTATAATCCATCAATGATCAACTTAAGAAGCCCCATGGTCGAGTTCAATGGGGTCCTCAGCTCGTGGCTAACGTTCGCTAGAAACTCGTTCTTTATTTGGTTTGCTCTCTCTAGCTCGATGGTCAGTTCTTCCAACTTGTGAAGATAAACGGTCCGTTCCAACTCTGCTCTTTTACGTGGACTTATATTTGTCGTCGATCCCTGCAATCCTGTGATGTTTCCATTAGTGTCCTCAATGAGTCTGACCTGGACCTCGGTCCATACTACGTGTCCATCCTTTCTTCTTTGTTTAAACTCCAGAGTACGACTTCTTGCTCTCTCTTCTGGATCTTTTTGGAGCTCCTCCATCAAAAGTGACATCGCAGCATCATAGTCTGTGGGTTCCAATCGGTCTTTCATCGTGAGCGTCATAGCCTCTTCGACGGTATACCCAAGCAGGTCCTCGATCGATGGACTGAGGTAAATATAGTTCCCTTGGAGGTCCAGCTGCCAGATGACCGCTGGGGAGTTCTCTGCTAAAAATCTAAACCTCTGTTCGCTTTTTTGGAGTTCATCCTCTACATTGAACCTATGGATCGCTTCTCCGATAAGAGGACTCATGGCCTCAATGAAATCGATGATCGTCCTGTTTATCGTGTTCTCGTTCTCATCAGCAAGATGGATTGCACCTATCAGATCGTCTCGGTAATGGATCGGGATCACCCCTAATGAATTGAAGTTCTCCCTCAAGCACCTTGCACGATACAGAGCTAGTTCTGCTTTTCCCATCGATTTGAAGTCATGAACAGAGGTCCCTGAGTAAAATGATCCAAACGATGTCATGTACGGTTCGTCGGATTCAGTCGGTTCTCCTAGAACGACCCGTGTACATATGCAATTATCAATGTGGAGTGCCAACCAGCATTCTGATTCTAAAAAATCCTCTCCATAACCAACAGTGGATTGAAATGGTATATTGCCATCAGTAGATAGGATCCTTATACCGATCTTTGAGCATTGACTCCAGTCCTTCAATAAAGCAACGACAGAGTTGAGATACTCAATTCTCTCTGTCTTTTTAGAAAATAGCTCAAGCAGAGCGTTCCTAGCCTTTTCTTCCCTTTGATGGTTTCTCAAGTCTTCATCGCACGCTCGATCAAATCGTCCTGCAGGAGCATCTTCAGGCTCGTGCTTGCTTTCAAAAGGTGCAGTTCCTTTTCCATGATCTACGCCAACATCATCGATCTTCTCTGCAATGGTAAACCCTCCTGAATATCAAAGATGACCAATACCGGACAAAGCACGTTATCGATCAGATAATCTGACCCTCGACCTCCTCACTGGGTAAGGGCCAACAATGGAGTACGATTTCTATATAATAATGATTGTTAAAAGTATTGTGAAATCTTTTTTCTAGATACTTTTCACAGTAATTCTTATCCACTACTACGCGAATTGTTACTGCTTAGTGACTCTTATATCTATCATCTATCAATGGTATTGTCCTGGCAATGGCCAAGCCCAAAGAAGACCGATGAGTTCTATACTATGGATGGTTTCAAGCATAGGATCGGGAAGAATAAGTGTCCCAACTGTGAGGCTCCGTTCGATAAGATCAAGTTCGTGGGTGAACAAGTAGAGTATGGAAGCTGTTGAAGTCTTCTGCTTGGTGATTAGGACTTGATACCCGCCCTCTTCAGCATCTTCGGGTCCGGTTCGTTACCCTTCTGACGCCAGACCGCTCGTTTCAAGTATCTTTCCGAAAGTCCAAGACAGTTCTGCTGAACAGAGTTGGTGATCCCTACACACTGTTCAGTGTTTCGGATCATCTTCTGCATGATAGGGTTAGGCTTCTTGGCCTTTCCATACTCTCTTCTAGTATATTCTGAGATCTCATTTATCTTCGCCATATGATTGAAGGTGGAGAACAGATGGGCATGGAACATGTTCTCCATGTCCTTCTTCTTTCTCCACTGGTAGATGTTGACGGCAAAGGAGATTATCGAAAATATAGCAGCGAGGATGCCAATGTAGCCAAAGACAGAATCTATCATGCGGTTTCCCCCAGAATATTTCCAAAGAACCCTACCCAACCGTATAAACCTTTGCTCGCACTTTGAAAATGTTAATTATCCATGTGGTGGTTATCTTATAACCTCGGGGGTATATTGTGGACAGGCGTCACGTACTAACCTTGGTAGGGATCCTCTGCCTACTGTTGTTCCTGCTTTCACCTTTGAACGCAACTGCAGCTTCTGTTGATTCTGCGACCATGCATCTCAAGCTCGATTCCGCATCTGGGATGACCCAAGACGAACACGGTGCGTTCAGTGCTTATGTTTATGGGCCCGAATGGACCGAGAAAGGAAAGGTCAACGGAGCGTTGACCTTCGATGGGACCGACGATTGGGTCAAGTATGAGGACGAGGAAAAGTTCTGTCCGCCATCCCTGACCCTTGGATTTTGGATAAAACCTGAGGCACTCAAGACATGTGGCCTTGTCATCATGCGACCTGATACCACAAGTAACTCGTGCAACTGGCAGTCAGTGATGCTTAACACCGGAGCGTTGAGGTTCAGTTGGTACAACGAGGGTGATTGGCACATCGTTGATACTGATGAGACACCGTTGCAAACCGGAAAGTGGTCCTTCATCACCCACTCCTACTCCTCTGGTACTGTCAAGACCTATGTCAATGGAGAACTTCTCAAAGAGAGCTCTGGGAACGCACCTTTGAACACGACCCCTCAAGGAAGGGTAGCATTAGGTGTTGGATCTGCAGGATTTTTCCATGGTCTCATGGACGAGGTCATCTTGTTCAATTCTGCTTTATCCGATGATGAGGTCAAGACCTTGTATGACGAAATTGGAGGCAAGACAGAGAGCGAATACGAGGACCCAACGATGTTCACAGATCCATTGAGCGGACCTTCGATCCTTTGTTGGATCGCTGTTCTGATAATGACACCCGCGATACTCGCGTCCATCGTGATCGTAGTTCGAGCAACCACTGGCCAGATCGATCTTAAAGAGTTTACCGGTGGAAAGACCATGCAGTTCTATGGTGGGTTCGCCATGCTGGTCGTTGTCCTCTTCATATTTGCTGTGGTTGCACATCCAATGTGGGCTCCCGTGTTCCTCCAGCCGTTGCTGGATTACATCTACATCACAGCTGGATCGGTCTTCGTGTTCATCCTGGCGGTCCTTGCCATTGGTGGTATGTACGTTCGTGCATTGGATTCTGGTTGGAGCCCGAGCAAGGTCGGTCCAATGAAGGCCGGACCTGCTCGTGACGGGGTCGGACGCACGGTCATGGTCGACCCGAACGAGGCGTTGGGAGAGACCGCCTTCCGCGAGCGAAACAAGTGAACCTGAATTTGCAGATGTTAGGGAACCCCCTGAGCGTTGTTGAACAACGCTCGAGTGCTATTAAACAACGCTCAGAAGCTCTAGCCAGTCCTTTATGGACCTTTTTTAGTTGAATTTTACCTAATTTCTGGGTATGCAGGTTGAATTCAAGCTGAATTTAGCCCATTTATACTTCATTTAGCAGATAACTTAATAAGACTACCACCAATGAAGGCGTGAGGTGGCCTTTATGACCATGACCATTGGAATAAGACGCGAGGACAAGAGCGAATGGGAACGCAGGACCCCCATGATCCCCCGGCACGTGAAGCACCTTCATGAGGATGAAGGATTGGACCTGATCGTCCAGAGCTCGAAGGTCAGGGTATTTCCCGACCGTGACTACAGGCGAGCTGGAGCTACCGTCAGTGAGGACCTTTACCATGCGGACCTGATTCTTGCGGTAAAAGAGATCCCAAAGCCACTTATCGAGAACGGCAAGGTATATGCATACTTCGCACACGTCATAAAGGGCCAGCAGCACAACATGCCAATGCTCCAGGCGATAATGGAGCGTGGCTGCACTCTCATCGATTTTGAAAAGATCGTGGACAGGTACAACAGGCGCCTCGTATTCTTCGGCCGCCATGCAGGTATTGCAGGCATGGTCGAGACCCTGTGGGCCCTTGGTCGTAGGTTCATGATCGAGGGGATCGAGAATCCCTTCGACAAGCTATGGCAGCCATATAACTACCACGACCTCGCCCACGCTAAAGCTGCCCTTGGTCTTGTAGCAGACCGCATCCGCAACGAAGGCATCCCTCCCGAAATGCAGCCTCTGGTCATCGGTGTGGCCGGATATGGTAACGTCTCCAGAGGTGCCCAGGAGATCCTGGACGTCCTTCCAGTCGAGGAGGTCGAGCCCACCCAGATAATCCATCACATCAAGACCATGAAGGACCCTGCCCACACCATCGTCAAGACCGTGTTCAGGGAAGAGGACATGGTCAGACCGAGGAAGAGGAAACCGTTCGGTCTTTACGATTACTACGAACACCCAGAGAACTACGAGGGTATCTTCGACAGCTACCTTCCACTCATGACCGTGCTCGTGAACTGTGTCTACTGGGACGAAAAGTACCCACGCCTTCTCACCAAGGCACAGGTCAAGAAGATGTATGGCGGCAAGAAGCAGCCCAAGCTTCGGGTCGTAGGCGACATATCCTGCGATATAGATGGAGGTATCGAGGTCACGGAGGTTGCGACCCAGCCGGACAGACCACACTTCGTTTGGGATGTGAAGAGGGGTGAGATAAAGTACGGTGTCACTGGACAAGGTCCTGTGATAATGTCCGTGGACAACCTCCCCTGCGAGATGCCACGTGAGTCCTCGTCAGCTTTCTCCGAGGCCCTGTTCCCGTTCCTTCCGGTCATGGCCCGCGCTGATTACTCTGCCCCGTTCAACAAGCTCGAACTTCCTGAAGAGATAAAGGGAGCCGTGGTCGTCCACAAGGGAAAGCTCACGCCGAAATATGAATATCTGGCTAAGCATCTGTAGGAGCGATCAACATGACACATGTGGTAGTTCTTGGTGCAGGTATGGTCGCCAATCCTTTGGTTTGCTACTTGTTAGGTCTAGATGGTTACGAGGTCACTGTTGCTGACATGGAGGTCTTCAAGGCCGAGTGCATGGTCGGTGACTGTTCCAACGGAAAGAGCTTGACATTGGATGCGACGGATCCCGAACAGATCGAGGAGCTCGTCAAGTCCAGTGACATCACGGTCAGCCTTCTTCCTTACTCGTTCCATCCAACAGTAGCTAAAGCTTGCATCAAGCACGGCAAGCACATGGTCACGACATCCTACATCAGCGATGCCATGAAGGAACTTGACGAGGCAGCAAAGGAAGCTAACCTCCTCATACTCAACGAGTGCGGCCTGGACCCAGGCATCGACCACATGTCTGCAATGAAGGTCATTGCCAACGCAGAAGCTGCTGGGGGAAAGGTCACAAGCTTCAGGTCAACAACGGGTGCACTTCCAGCCCACGAGGCCAACAACAATCCGTTCGGTTACAAGTTCAGCTGGTCACCGAAGGGAGTCCTCCTTGCTTCTCGTAATGCAGCCAAGTATCTCGAGGACGGCAAGGTCGTGGACATTCCTGGAGAACAGCTGTTCGAGAACTACTTCATCCAGGACGTTCCCGGTGTGGGAGCGTTCGAGAACTATCCGAACCGCAACTCTCTGCCCTATATGGAACTGTATGGGCTCAATGACGCACAGACCGTTTACCGAGGAACTTTCAGGTTCACAGGTTGGTGTGAGACCATGCGCAAGGTCGTGGCCCTTGGATGGCTCCGGGAAGAAGCTCTGGAGGGTTTCCAGGGCGAGACGTTCGCAGACGTGACCCGCTATCTCATCGGAGCTCCTGTGGACATGGACCTCGATGTCGCAGTGGCAGAGCATCTTGAGATAGAGATCTACTCAACGGTCCTCCATAGGCTCAAGTGGCTCGGTCTACTTTCCGAGGAACCCCTTCCAGAAGGAAAGGACAATCCGATCGACTGGCTAAATGTTCTGTCCCTTTCGAAGATGGAGCTTCCAAAGGGCGAGAAGGACATGGTCGTCATGCACCACGAGTTCATCGTTGAGTATCCAGACAAGCCTACCCAGCGAATCACCTCGACCCTCCTTGACCATGGTGTCCCCGGTGAGGACACGTCCATCGCAAGGACAGTGAGCCTCCCTGCAGCTATGGCTGTGAAGATGATCGTGAACGGTCGAGTGAAGGCTCGGGGTGTACACATCCCGAACATCGCCAATATCTATGAACCGATCCTGGAAGAGCTCGAGGGCTTGGGGATAAAGTTCACAGAAAGGACTACCCCACTTTAGGAAGATGGGATGTAAACTGGTTTGAGAGTGATCGGACATCCAGCCAGTGAAGAAAGGGTTGTCCAATTCCACTCTCTGCCTTCATCTAGCTAACTTGGAGTTGGACAATTTCTTGTGGTAGATCGGTCTGTCTGTCCGATCACTGCTTTGCCCCGCACCGTGGGCAGAATGCTGCATCGTAGTCGATGCCTTCCTCACAGTTCACACAGAACTTCTTGGATGGTCCAGCATCCTCCTCTTCTTCCTCCACCTCTATGCCGAACATCTCAGGCTTGGCGGTCTTGAGCTCCTCGATGGTGTCCATGAAGTTGCAGACATACTCTTCGCCCATCTCGAACTCACCGTTCTCGAACGCGAACTCTGCGTGCTCCATGAGGAACTTTAGATAACCTGGGTCCTCCCCAGCCTTCTGGACCTGGGCCATAAGTGACTTCATGTGGTCGATCTTGGCCTTTTTCGCAGCATGCATGGACATTATCACATACTTCTGCGCCTTGGCAAAGTCCTGGTCGGAGAACGCCTTCTGAGCCTGCTGGAAGTGCTTCATGACAACCGTGTCGTCAGCACCGAACTCGGAGACCGTGATGGCAAGCTTTTGGATGGTCTGGATGTTCTGCATGCACTCTGCCTGCTTGTCCAGAAGTTCTCCCGAGACCTGCTTTGTTATCTGTGCTTCCTCGGCATCCGCTCTGGCCATGGACTCCTTGACGACCTTCTGCTTCTCCTCTATCTTCTGGTGAAGCTTGGAAGCCTTCTTCTGTGCCTTGGCCGCATAGTCCTTGCCTTGCTTGGGCTTGTTGTTCTCGAACATCATCTTGGACTCGCGGACAAGCTCCTCTATCTCTGCGGTGTCGACCTTCTCTTTTTTGAGATTGTCTATCATGACCTCTGTCTTTCCCAGATGGAGTCCTATCTCTGTCTGGATGCTCTCCTGCTTGGCCTTCTTCGCAAGCCCCTTTGCCTTTGTGGCATGCTCCTTCATCTTGCTGTAGTTGCCCTTTTCGAGTTCTATCTTGGCAAGAGTAAGGTAGTGGCGACCCTGGGCGATGCTTGCATCGTTCTCATCGCAAGAGTTCAGGACCTTCTCGATAGGGGCAAGATAGGCCAGGGCCGACTTGCGGACCTTCTCCTTCCTTGCCTCGTCAACAGTCTCTATGATGGAGTTGGAAAGCTCCCTCGCCATCACGAGGTCCCCTTCCTGGAATATGGTCTGGAGCTCCCCAAACAGCATCTCCGCTTCGGACACATCACATTGCTTGGCCTTTGCAGCATCTATCTTGTTCTGAGTCTTGGTGATGATGTCCAAGGCTACCTTCTCCATAGACCTTGACTTGATATCGTCAAGCATGAGCCTGACCTTGTCAAGCTCTTGATGGGCACCCATCTCGTCCAGGTCTTCCGAAGCGAACCTTTCGATGGTCTTGTCCATGAGCTCCTGGGGTTGTTTCAGTTCCTCGGAGACCTCCTTGAAACCTTCCATGGCAGAAAAGACCAACTGTATCTCCTCGACGCTCTCACTGATTGTCTCTACCTTTTTCTGGAGGCTCTCTGGCAGGCTGATGACCTTTGGGGGTGAAACGATGTCCTCAAGCTCTAATAGGATGGGATATGACTTGTCCAGGAACTCAAGGGCCCCGGAGTAATCCTCGTAATTTATGAGGATCTCTACCTGCTCGATGTAACCACGAAGATTCATCATGGAGCTTTGGATGAACGGATTGTTAAGACCCACCACACCTTCCTGGTTAGCGGTCTCCACAAGGTCTGTGACCCTGTCTATCCGCTGCTTGATGGATTCGAGGGATGTCTTGCACCATGGTTCCAGGAATTTGTCCTTGCTCTTGTAGACAGCCTCTTCTATCTTTGAGATCTGCTCTTCAGGTGCGAACATGTCCTCGCCATAGGCGTCCTTTTCCACCCTGGCAAGCTTGATCATTGCCCGTTCGCGTTTAGCATCATCTGAAATGGCTACAGTGATGAGCTCTCTGACCTTCTCGACCCTGGTAAGGAGCAAGTAGATCCGGAAAAGAGTATCTGCCTCGTACACAGCCTCCTTTACCTTGGCCAGATTCTCGATGACCTCCTGATACTCCTTGTTGAGCATGTGATGCTCGTTCTGCTTCAGGATGATGGAGGCCTTGATGATAGGTAGACTATCTTCTTGGGCCTTCTGGACAACGAACTGGGCGTCGAGGTCTGCTTCCTCGGCCTGCTTGGACAGGTCTGCTTTAGGAGTGCTTGAAGCCTCTACACTACTCCCCCCGCGGGATATGGTGCATAGGTATTGAGAGATATTAAGATTATTAGTCGGATATGGCCCCAGAATTTTCTATTCAACCAATGACAAGCGGGTCTCGCTTCGGTCTTTCTCCATTAATCTTTATAAGCATCTCACCAATAGACCCCCGTGGTCCCATGGGAAATTACGTCCGCTCAATATCAGAGACCGACGTCGATATCGTCATAGACATCTACAAGAACTGTTACGGTGATGACTATCCGTACAAGGACTTCTACAGCCCTGCCTGGATCAAAAAGGGTGTCTTTGCAGACGAGATCCATTGGTTAGTGGTAGAGACCGACGATGGTGTTGAAGGCTCCGGAGCCGTGATGTTAGAAGCTGGTGACCACGATGATCTCATGGGCGAGTTCGGTAGGCTCGTAGTCAAGCCAGGCATCCAAGGTAAGGGCATCGGTGCAGCATTGGTTGAGGCTTTGGACAAGGAGGCCACCAAGTACATCGAGTTCGGGTTCGGCGAGGCCAGGACCACTCACCTGGGAAGCCAGACGATCCTGGGAAGGTTCGGGTTCCAGCCTATTGGATTCGAGCCCATGAAATATCACCTTGCGTTCCGTGAGAGCTTCATATTCTATGCCAAGCTCTATGGTCATGCCCAGAAGCTGCGCAATCACAGGCCTCTAATAGTTCCCGAGGTCGAGCCGCTTGCAAGCCTTGCTACACGACTGATGGAGCTCGAGACAGACCTGCAGGTGGACACCTACGCGGGACGCTACCCCGTGGGGGATAACCTCCGGTCCGAGTCCATCGATGAGATGCACCTTCCAAGGCTGCTTCGGATAGAGATGGGTAGGGTCCAGAGCCCAGAGATATTCGGTTCGCTCCATCTCAACTATGGTTTCTTCAAGATAAAAGAGAAGCAGGCCCAATACCTTGTAGCCCATAATACCAAGGATAACGACAAGCTCGTCGGTGCCATCGGCTTCACCATCGATGATATTGATAACAAGGCCAAGATCTTCGAGCTAGTGGCTGTGGATGACTTCGTCAAAGGATTTTTGATAGATGAGATGGACAAGCTGCTTGTTAGTAAGGGATTGTCCTACATAGAGACCGACGTGTCCGCTTACTCCCCAAGGATCCAGAAGACGTTCCTGTCGCTTGGGTACCATCCTATCGTTTACGCACCGGCCATGGTGTTCCAGGACATCGAGAGGCTGGACATTGTGCGCTTTGCCAAGGTGGTGGGTAAGCTGGAGCTGCAGGAGGTCAACATTGTTGATGATGAGGGGGCTGCTCAGGTCTATGAGACGGTCATGAAGGCGTTTCAAGAGTGAGAATTAGCTCGCTTGGTTTTGCATCCGGTTGATGTACCCGCGGGTAGGTCGGTTGATTGTAAGGGCGAAGGTCGGTTGATGGTAAGGGGTCCAGGAAGAAGGTCTGCCCCGACGTGATCCAACACACGCCCGGAAACAGGAAGAAAGGTTCCCCTCTCCAATGCATTAGCTAACACTAGCGGAGAAGGGAATTTTTCCCAGATAGTTTCCGGTCGTGGGTCTATAGGAGGATCACGTCGTTGCAGACCTTCTTATTCGTCGCCAGGAAGTAGAGGCTGACCCTTCCACCAGGCATACCCGCGTCAGCTCCCGAGTAAATGACTATCTTATCATTTACAGAGACTTTACCGTTGTAATCATTATCGTGGTAGACCACGATGTTGGTTGCTGAAGCTTTGTCGCCATAGATGTTGTCCAAACTGGTCTTCTCGTACTGGTCCTCACCCGAAGGAGAGTACAACACCACTCGAACATCCGTCACCGATACCGTCGGATCGTCTATGGACTGGATAGTTATCTCGTATGCCGAATCGTCACTGGTCATACCCTGCCTGACCTCGACCTGCGGGGTCTCGGTCTTTGGCGTGGATATCATCGTGCTGATCCACAGCCACAGGATAGCGATGATGACCAGGGTGATGGCCACCATGAGGATGACCGCCACTACAGGCGATACCGCTTCCTCCTTCCTCCTGTTCTTCTGGCTGTTCTTTGTGAAGTAGACCACAGCAAGACCAATGCCGCTGAACATCATAAGGAACGCCACGATGCCAGGGTCGAAACCAGGCGTGGAGTTAGGATACGGCTCCACCAGATGCAGGTCAGAGGTGACCTCGTTGTTCCTGGTGTCCGACTCGAACGTGTTGGCAAGCGAACCAGTTACATATGGGTTGCCAGCTCCGTCCTCTATCCAAACCTTAAGCTCGTGCTTTCCAGGTGTGGATGCTGGGGATGGAACTGTCACGGTCACTGTCTCTGCGCCCGAAGTGTCAGCTGTGAGCGTCAATGTCTGAGTCTGGATGGCTCCTCCATCCACCTGGAACTTGACGTCCACATTGACTGTGGCTCCTACCGTTGCTGCTGGAGGCAGGTCGTAGCGGACCGTGGCATAAAGCTCGATGTTCGTCTCCGAAGTAAGTTTAGCGAACGGTCCAACCTCGGCCCTCTCTATCCATACATCATATGGATTGATCACTGTGACCAGTCCGTTACCCTCCAGAGGTACCCAGACCGAACCGACAAGGATCTCGTCTGTGATGGTCACAGAGAGGGTTGCTTTAGATGAACCGGAAAGATGGTCCACCGCCGTGAACTCGTTGCCAGTGAAGCTTCCAAGGGTTCCGATGGATGCGGTCCAGTTCGCAGTTGGTGGTGTCCAGCCTGTGATGAGGTTGCCGCTTGCATCGTATCCCCGAGCAGTGAACTGCTGCTTTCCACCAACTATGAGTGCCACGTTGTTCGGGATGACCTCTATCCTGGAAAGGACACCAGGGGTGATGTCCACACCAGCCCTGCCGGTCACACCACCCTTGCTCGCATAGACGTAGCCTGATGTCAGGGCGGACTGTGCGTTCAAGGTCGAGATGGTCGCGGACGATGGGGTCATGGAACCAACAGTGGTTGTCCATGTGAACGTGGTCGCTGGAAGCTGGTTGTAATGCTCGTCGTAGGCAAAGGCCTTGAACATCCTGGAGGCAGTTCCTGCCTGTGCGGTGGTGAACTGCATCGGATAGGTCCCAGGTGATGCTGGGCCTGCTCCATACTCGGCAGAGGTGTCTGGCACAACAACGATGTGTGCGATGTTGCCTGCGTCGATGTGGATGGTGATGCTGTCACTGACCGGAGTTCCAGTTCCATTGGAGTCCTGGGCTGTCAGGGTGACAGTGGAACCGGACGAAAGTGGTGCAGTGAATGTTATCTGCGTCGTGTCCGTCGGATCGTCCACTGTGGACACAGTTACGTCGGTCATGCCCATCATAGCGGTCCAGTCAGTGTCTGAAAGAGTGTAAGGCTGACCAGCCGTATCGAAGCCTTTGGCAACGAAACGCTGTGTCTTTCCTGCTGTAACATGGACATTGTCGCATGGAGCTGTGGGATTCTCATAGGTGTACAGCTGCAATGTGGATAGGACCTGGGGCACGGTCACGTACTCCGATCCTCGGATACCTGAACCAGATTCGCATGCCACAGTTCCAGTGGCCATGGCTGTGAACACGGTGTTCTGACCTGTGCCTGGAGTGCAGGTTCCAGCTGTAGTGCCGCCGCTGTTCCAGTCCAGAGCGGTCCAGTCAATGAACGGTATCATATCGTTACCGCCCGCAGAACCGGTCTGGTCACGAACTGCAGCTACACGTATGTTCTTTGTAGCTCCAGACGTCATTGAGTATGGCCCATCGGCACCCATGTTGTCCGTGATATCGATGGAGCTTATCGCCTTGACAAGGACCTTCTTTTCCTGCCATAGCGTCGCTCCACCCGATTTATCCGGTAGGTAGCCTTCACCCATCTTCACGCTGACGTGGTTATCATACTCTGTGGAGGCCTGTGACCAGGCATAGTAGTCAAGTGTGAGGTTGCCGATGGAAACATCAGCGTTGGTCACACCGCTCGCAGATGCCTTCCTGGAGACGATGTCCCATGAAAGTGTCATCTGATCGTTGATAGCGAAGTTGTCACCAAGATACCACCTGACCACAGCAGGACCTGTGACGGTTCCTGTAAGTGTGTTCCAAGCTGAAGCTGGTGTGACCTGAAGTGGGATGTTGGACATTCCGGACATGGTCACATAGTCAGGGAGCTCATAGGAGAGATTGGCCCACTTTCCGGCTGTAGCCAGCCTCTCTGCGACCTTCAAGATACCTTCCGCGATCGCGTTAGCAACGTAGGTCGGGTTGTTGGCAGTTGAGTATACTCCCTTTCCTGCCTGGGCGATATCGTAGAGCGCTCCACCGCTCATGGTGGTGCCACCCCAATCGTACGGGGGCTGATAGTAGGTGCTATTTGCGTAGCTCCTACAAGCTATAGCATTGGTAACGATGTCGAACTCGTTGTATGCTTGGGTGGCGTTCTGTTTGCATGCTAGGGTGGAGTGAGGTGGGGCATCTGCCAGGAGCGTCACCACGTGGGCGACCTTCTGTCCGTTCCTGTAAGTATCCCAGTTCATTGTTGAGTTGGAGGTGTACTTCGCAGTTGGTGTTGCGTAACCGCTGTAGATGTCATCGTAGTGCTTCCATGTGTCGTAAGCATACTGAAGTCCATCCACAACGCCCTCAGGGCCGTCAGCACCACCGGACGAAGTAAGTGTGGACAGCTTGTTAACGAAGGCTGCCTTGTTCTTGGTGAGGTAGAGGTCTGTGGCCACATTGATACCGATAGAACCCGCATAGGAGGAGTCCCTGGGTGAGTGGTAGTAGTCGTGGTCACCGTCCTTGTAGGTGACGATACCGAACCTCATGTCCGTGACACCAGCATCCTCCAGTCCCTGGATGATGTTGCTCATGTCCGATGCTGCCTGTGAGATGTAGCTGGACATCGAACCGGTGTCATCACAAACGAAGACAACATCCACAGGACCAAAGCCGCTCTCTCCACCAGAGACCGCGTCGCCCTCTCCGTTGAGAGTTATCTGGACGTTCGCAGTTTCGTATAGAGCGCTCGATGCTTCTCCGTTCCGGATCATGTAGGTTCCCACGGGAGATGCCGAGGAAGACCTGTAGGTGATCTTGAAGCCATCATGGTCTGTTGCCGTGTCGTTGTCGTCGACGTCGATGTACGGGACCGTTCCGACCCTCGTGTTCGTTATGGGCTCTTCTGCTGGTTCTGCATATTCTGGGGTAGAAGCAACTGCAGAGCTGAAGACCACGAAGGTGGCGAAAGCGATCAGGAAAACAAGGAATGCTGCCGATATCTTTTCTGCCAAGTACATAGTTAAAGCCCCCTAGCTTTATCTTAGTTTAAAGACAGGTAGTATATAAAGAAACATGAGTGAGGGTGGTTTTTGAGGCACTGTTGCGGCAGAGGCCAAGGTCGTGCACATGTTTGCGGAAAAAGAGCGGTCTGTTTCGGTCCTCCATCCTTGATCAGTTGTCAGTCATTACCATGTCTATCAAAGAGGCAACAGCATCCCTTGGTAAGCCAATTATGGTTGAAGCTTGTTCGAAGTCTTTTTCGAACATATCCGATGACAGACCTGAAATGTTCTCTGGTGTCGCTTCGTTCCGACCCATACCAATGATCTCATCCCTCTCCATGCCTGAAAATAGGACCAGCGCCACGATGTCGCACAGGTCCTTGATCCTCTTGTGGTCCTTTGTCCTGGTCCCGACCGAGTTCAGTTTCATTGCGAGCAACAGAAAAGGTGCAGGCACATCGACAGGACCTGTATTGAGCTGTATCGTCCTTTTTCCGTCATTGTCTTCGAAGACCTTGGTCAATATCGGTTCGTCCGGAGGAATGAAACCTGCGGTCCGTCTGATATCCTCTGGACACACCGGCAGCATGATGTCGAAGTACAGCTCGAACAGGAAATGCAGTGGCGTCGTTCTAGCAAGGTCCGATGGTATGGGTCTTCCCGTTTCTCGATCCAGATACTTGACGAACCGGAACGAGAGCCTTTCAAAGTCCATCTCCTCCTCCAAATACCTCTCGACCTTCTTCAATGACCCGACATCATGTATACCAATATCGATATCCTTCGAGCCAAGATAGGTCCTTCCTGTCGAAGCCAGGAACCTCTGGTTGACGGTATGGAATACAGCCCATCCGCCTATCAGACAGAGGTCCACCGGGCGGTCCTTGACGATCCTTTCCAAGTATTCAGAAGATGAACCGGTCTCTACAACATCATACATGCTCTCTCCCCATCAAGTCGAACGCTTCGACACATACCCCTCCTTCGCGGAAGAGGTCGAGCATCAGTCTGCCTTTGAAGACTACTCGGATGCCATCTATCTCGTTCACCTCGTCCAAGATGTACTCGTCAGCGGGAACGATGAAGCGCATGTTCCCGCCTCCAAGGAGGCCTTCTTTCAGGATGACCTCTTTCAGCTGAACGAGCTCATTGCGGGAAACGTAGGCGTCGCATCTTGTCGGAAAGAGGTGGCGTGTTTGGAGGTTCTCTGCAAAATACGTCGTCAGTGCGTATCTCTTGGAGTGTTCTTTGAGAAGCTCCAGAGGTTGAGGATGGTACATCTCGATCCTAAGCGAAGCTGCAGGAACTATCCCTGCCCCGTATGCAGCTAGGCCGTGCAGGTCCATGACTCGCGTTCCCTTTACAAGTCCGAGTTCGTTCAATCGCTTGATGTACCTCACCCCGTATGGCTGGCTGATGCTTGCGGCCTTGGACAGGCCATACCTGGTCCATGTGCCGTCGGGCCGCTCCAGTAGACGGCAGATGATGCGGACGTTCTTCGAGTTGCGGGGAGACATGCATGCCTAATTGACTTGTTTATATATATATTAGTTATGCATTACTTGTAATGCTATTATATCTAGTTTAGTTATGTATGGTCAACTGTGGGTCTCTTGATCCCTACACTCCGAACAGGACATCTCACCGTCTGATAGACCCATGATCTGCTGGGTATATGAATGCTCACGATGGGGGTGGCTGAAAGTGGGAATGTGGGATTTTAGACACGCATAACGTACGCGGGTAAGGACTAGACACCGCCATCGAAAATTCATCGTCGTGCCTTACCCGCGTGTTGCCCCTGATGAGACCTTAAACAAGCTTCGAAGAAGCTACCGAACCAAGTCGAAAGTGAATATAGCAATGACCATGTCAGCTGAACGTTCCGAGCTATTGCGCAAAGCAATAGCGAGCCCAAGCCTGATTATGAGCCCTCGATTTTCTTTGGGGTGGGATTCTTCTGTAAATCGGAAAAAACATAAACGAATTTTCGTTTACTATATTGAGGCGAGTTATTGGATGAGAAATTGAGTTCTGTTATCAAAGAGATTGAAGCAGAAAAACTCAAAGAACGAAAACAAGTGATATTTGGTATGTTCTTAATCTTAAGCTTATTAGTTTTAATCATAATTACTGTTGGAATTGGATTTCTAATTGATCCCGATTCAGGTGGATTTATACTTATTCTTATGGGTACAGTAATTTTCATTTTAGCTTCGATTCTCATTTTTAGCCTATTTGATTTATCAATTAAATCTGTTAACACAATTAATGATAATGGTGTTAGTGGCGAAAGGAAAATATCTCCCTCTTTGAAAGCGCATCAATATGTTCAATTTGAAGACCTTTTGTCATGTAGGATTGTAGAATCTTATTCTGAATTACCGTCTACAATACCATTGTTGCATTTCGATCCAAAAAAGGAAATTTATCTAGTTTTCAGAACAAAATCTAATAAGATTGTACGTTGGGGAAAATTTCCGAAAAGTCACTTGAAAGAATTGAATAAATTTCTACAGTCAAATGGATTGAAAATTATTTGAACTGATTCCGACCAAATATACAAAAGAATCGGGGGGGGAAAGAAAATCTTCCAGAGGGCTCCAGGCGCCGGGAAGGGCAACTCGTATTAGGCGCTGAGGGGTTGCTTGTAACCCCCTCCTATACGAGTTATGCGACCACATTGCGTTTTCGCTCTCGGCTCAGGGACACCGCACTTTCGCCTCGGCTCACCGGTGATCCTAGCATCCTGAACTTGACGTTTCAAATTTGAATTTCCAATGGTCAAATTCAGGGTATGCTCAACTTCGAGTTCGATTAATAGCAAAGCGTCAAAGTTGGGCTGGCATCCAAATACTGCTACTAAAAAACCAGTGAGAGGCTCTTAACGATTACCTGTTTGTGTTTCACTCTTCGTCATCCAACCTGGAATTCGTTTCTTTGAATTTCCTTTTCTTTTTCGTATTCAGGTGAAGATAGTTCTCGTCAGATACCAATGAGCGGCCAGTTTTTTCTTCGATCTCCTTTCTAGTGTTCCGTGCAATGGTACCACCTTCATTAGCCGAGCTCCGACAATCATCGAATCCTTGGTCATCTCTTGATATGGTGATGTCCGTGGTGGCCTTCTCACCGATCATCGTCAGTATCAGTTCCCAATCTGTCATATGGTCCCTTAAGTTGATGGTGGGTCTACCAATTCCTTTGAATTCTTTATACTCCTTAACGGTCTTTCCAAAAGTGGCCATTGATATCTCGTTTGTAAGAATTGCGAACTCTATCTGATCCTCCACACCACGGCCCTTCCATTCCTCGGTAAGGTCCTGCCTGATCGCGATACCTCTTATTCGTTTCTCGATCCATTCTGGAGGGTATCCTTTCTGTTCATAATAGGATCTGACCCGGTCTTGGGCTAGTTCAGGATCTTCTATCTCATCGATCCGATCCTTTCCGACCTGTGCAAGCCATTGTTTAAAAGGCTCGGCCTTCTTTGATGGAATGCTTTGGATGAGTCTGAATGCGTTTTTTGTGTTCACACAATCCGTGTATCGCATCTTTCCATCCCTCGCAGGCATTCTCAACCCGTGACAGATCGTCACGAGTTGGGGTTCTCTCTGTTTGAGCTTTCTCCAGTAGGCAAGCTCATCCTTGCTTCCAGTTAGGATCGCGATGATATCTGTTACAGAGTAATACCACTCCTCTTCGAACCAAGACCTTCGGATGTTCCTATCTTGGAACACGACTAAAGCATCTTCTTTTGACATGTGAACCTCTACCTGGAGCACCGAGATCTATTATCTTCTACATTTCGACGAACTCGAGCACGATCTAACGATATGAATAGGATATAATTAAGGTTGAATGACAGGGGTGGTTGAAAGTGGGCCCTTTTCTATGGTCGTTCTGGAGCCCCCCTATCCCACTTTCACTTTCACCCACCTCCCTATCGTCGATCTTTATATCCTTCTCCCTTCTCCTCTTTATCGGACGTGGTCCCATGAACGTATCACCCAAGGGCATCGACAGGATGCTCTCCAAGCTCGACGACGAACTACGCATCCGCAAGTACAGCCCCAGCACCTGCAAGACATACTCCGCCATGGTCGAGGTATGACTCCGCTCCGGCAAGGACGCAAGACAGTACATGCTGTCTAGGTCCCACCTGAGCCGTTCCACCGTAAGACTGACCTACTTCGCCCTGGCCTTCTTTCACACCACCGTCCTGGGTAGACAGATGGACACCTCCATCCCGCTTGTCAAGAAGAAGCAGAGGATGCCTGTGGTCCTGTCCAAGGACGAGATGCACCGCATGATCGCTGTAACCGGGAACCTCAAACACAAGCTCGTCATCATGTTCCTGTACTACGCCGGACTGCGATGCTCCGAGGCCAGGAAGCTGAAGTGGCAGGACCTGGACATCGAACGCAAGGTCTTGACCGTCCGGGCGGGCAAGGGCGACAGGGACAGGACCGTGTTCCTGCATCCCGAGATCATCAAGGCGCTGGAGGTCTATGCCCCCGATCCTTCCACACGAACCGGCCTCGTCCTGCCGTCCTCCAACGGAGGGGGAACGCTGTCGTCTAGGACCGTCCAGATCATCGTCAGAAAGGCCGCGAAGAAGGCCAAGGTCCGGACAAAGGTCTCCCCCCACGCGCTGCGGCACAGCTTCGCGACACATCTTATCGAGGGTGGGGCTGACCTCATCCGGCTCCAGAACCTGCTGGGACACAAGAGCCTGAACACCACCAGGATCTACGTGCATGTAGCGAACAAGGACATGAACGCGCTGGCGGGGATGCTGTGATATTTCAAAAAGCTCTCCGCGAATATACTGTGATCAAATGGGGCAGATCCATGAATCCCGTTGACGGTTAAGCCGGGGGTATCAGACCGTTCGGAAATCAAGATCGAAGCTGCAAATACGGTAGGGACCGGTTATACAGATCTGCTAACGATCCGTGACCAGTATCCATATACCTTTCCGCATAACTCCTCCCCATCCTTATAACCCTCCATTCCGTGCAATATAGTACCAAGTGTGACAGGTGTACCATAAATTATATAACAAAACTACCAAATGATTATATGACCAGAACATCTACGATACTTCACCGGGATGGAAGGTTTAGTTGAGAGCCATACGTTTCGGTAATGTATAATTTCGAACACACGCCATTATGGACGGAAGGTGGGAAAAACGCGAGGAAAGCTCTTCGTCATCGTATTGATCATTCTCCTTCTACTATCCCTGGTACCATACTTGCCCTGGGGTAGCAGCAAGAACAGTCAGCACGAGGACCCTCTCAACGCAAAACCGGGAAACATCAACCCGGGCATCGATTCTGATGGCGACGGCCTCTTCGACTGGGACGAGGACATCAACGACAACGGCATCCTCGATGCCGAGGAAGATGCGCTGACCGATCCCAATGTTGCAGACACGGACGGAGACGGTCTAAGTGACGGCGTTGAGTTCCAATACTGGACAATGCGGGAAGAGGAACAAGGTGCCGAGGCCGATGAATGGGTAGTCAACGCCCACGATGGAGTCTCTGCCTCCGACCATCTTATCCATTATCGACCGAACGGTGACCTGGACAATGACGGGTATCCCAACATCCTCGATGCGGACTCCGATGGTGACTGGATAGGCGATGGCAGGGAACTGGAGCTTGGCACCGACCCAGCAAATCCAGATACCGATGGCGATGGTGTCCCAGACACCTACGACCAGCACAACGACGGAGCCGTGGACAACAACAACAACGGTATGGATGACGACTGGGAGGATTTCTTCAATGTGTCCGATCCAAATGCAGACCCGGACAACGACGGTCAGACCAATCTCCAGGAATACCTCAATGGGACAGACCCAACCCAACCTGGAGACGGCCACTCATCAACTAACACTGACTCCTCGGCCATAGACGGATTCTATGGTAACGATGCCAATGCACCTGTGTTCTACGTCGACCCTTCCTCCCCCGCACGATACTGGCGGACAGGCGTCCATGATAGATACACAGGTTCGGGTTGGGAACTCGATGACATCAGAAAGGAAGAGTATCCTGCTGATGTGGACCTACCCGTGACCAGCTACGCGGTCCAGACAACAGAGACGTTCACGATCACGTTCTACGGGACCGTCAAGGGAATGATGCCAACAGCCCTTTGGACCACCACAATAGATGAGGACAACATCACGGTGGACCAGGGCCTCTACACCCCTTCCCACACACCTCTGATCTATGTGGATGGCGCCAACGTCTTCACGTCCGACGATTACCTTGCATCCTATTCGTTCACATCTGTACACTATAACTATGACGAGACCGCCCTGCTCAATGGTTTCTCAACTGTAGCTGCGGCCAGTGGGCTTTACTCGAACTATCTTGAGGTCCCCAGCAACGTCCCCATGGACGTCATGGCCCTGTCCACGAGCATCACGGACGGGCTTCCCCTGAACGCTTCGGACATGGAGCGCGCCATTGCACTGCAGTCGTTCCTTGCGCAGAACTATGTTTACGACATCGAAGTTTTGAACACGACCTCGCCCACGGGAACGGATGCTGTATACCGGTTCCTATTTGAGAGCGGTAAGGGAGTGTGCACCCACTTCGCTTCGTCCTTCACCATCATGTGTAGATACAACGGCATACCGGCCAGGTATGTCACCGGGTTTGCCCTTGGAGAGCTCGATGGCTCTACCCGGGTGGTCAGGGAAGGCCACAAGCATGCATGGGTGGAGGTCTACTTTGATGAGATAGGGTGGGTTCCGTTCGAGGTCACTCCCCCGAACCACGGAGAAGAAGGTGGAACCGGTGTCGAAGCCAATGGAGATGACCCTGGAGTATGGGGAGCCAATGGCACCGGGGATGGAGGTGGGACGGTAAATGGAGATGGGGGAGGAGAACCATCCACCGATACCGATAACGACGGAATCCCGGACTCCGAGGACCTGGATGACGACAACGATGGCCTTCTGGATTCCACAGAAAGGGACCTTGGGACAGACCCACTCCAAGCAGACACCGACCAGGATGGTCTCAACGATGGAGAGGAGGTCCTTACTGACAGAGACCCTGATACCGAAGGTGTCCAGGGAACGAACCCCCTTGCTGTTGATTCCGACAATGACGGCCTCACAGACTCTGCAGAGGTCTATATCCATTTCACCAATCCCATCGACCCTGACACAGACGATGGTGGTATCGAGGATGGTATCGAGGTATGGAACAGCCTCGACCCCCTGGACCCCTCCGACGACGAGATGCCAGCAGACTACGATGGGGATGGTCTTTCCGACGGACTTGAAGAGACGCTCGGGACAGATCCTGAGGACCCAGATTCCGATGACGATGGACTGACCGACGGATTCGAGGTCATGGTCCTTGGCAGCGACCCCCTCAAAGTGGATACAGATGGGGACGGTCTTGCAGACGGTTCCGAGATGGGGACCTATGGAACAGACCCCCTCAACGAGGATACTGACGGGGACACCCTCACAGATGGCTACGAGGTCACAACAGACCTTGATCCACAGCAAGCAGGTCTGCAGACCACCAACCCGCTCGATTACGATAGCGATGACGATCTTCTTTCAGACGGTATCGAACAGGACGATTCCGACGGGAACACCACAGACCCTCTTGACCCTGACACTGACAATGACTTCAGGCTCGACGGCGAGGAGGACTCTGACCGCGATGGGCAGGTCGACTCGACCTTGCCTTCACATTGGAACAGCGGAGCAGGTCCAGGGGAGACCGACCCACTGGTGCCTGACACAGATGGTGGAGGCCAGGGTGATGCAGCAGAGGTCTGGAACGGGTTGAACCCGTTGGACCCTGTGGACGATGTCCTCCTCATCGATACCGACGATGACGGACTGGCAGACTCCACCGAGGATGTCCTGGGAACAGATCCCCTTGACCTTGACACAGATGACGATGGGGCCGCTGACGGCTCCGAGGTCAACATCTATCACACTGACCCATTGGATTCAGATTCTGACGACGACCTGCTCCTCGATGGCGAGGAGGTATTCTCCGGAAACGACGGTTACATCACAGATCCGCTGGACCCGGACACCGATGACGATGGTCTCGGAGATGGCACAGAGGTAACGGTCGATAGGGACCCGGACCGCGTAGGGATCCAGGGAACAGACCCCACGGACAGGGACACGGACGGTGATGGTCTAGACGATAAGACCGAGGTCACCATTGATCGGGACCCGGTCACAGCTGGAACCCAGACCACAGACGTCCTCCATCCCGACACAGACCGTGGTGGTGTCAATGACGGTGAGGAGGTCAAGCGTGGCTCCGATCCTTTAGACCCAACCGATGATGATCCTGGTCAGGATACAGATGGCGACGGCCTAACGGATTCTGAAGAAGCACTCTACGGCACTGATCCCAATGACAGGGATTCAGATGATGACAACCTTACGGACGGAGACGAGGTATGGAACTATCTGACCGACCCGCTGAACAACGATACAGATAACGATTGGCTCCTGGACGGCAACGAGGTGTGGACCCACAACACAGATCCTTTGGACTCGGACTGGGACCAGGATGGCCTCACAGATGGGGAGGAGGTCCTCCTCTATGGGACCAATCCTCGATACAACGACACTGACAAGGATGGTCTTACGGATTGGTATGAGATAAAGACCGATCTAGATCCATCAACTCCAGGGATGCAGACCACGGACCCACTGGACAGGGATACAGACGATGATGCCCTGTCAGACGGTGTGGAACTTCTGCAAGACCATAACTCCACAGCTCCAGGAAAACAGACCCTTGACCCTCTTGACAACGACACTGACAACGGCGGTGCCCTGGATGGATGGGAGCTGACCCAAGGGACAGACCCTCTATGGGGCGGTGACGATCATACGATAATCGACTCGGACAACGATGGTCTAACCGATGTGGAAGAAGGCATTATCGGAACCGACCCGAACTTCTGGGACACAGATAGAGATGGCCTCGGGGACCAGGAAGAGGTCCTCAACGGTTCGGATGGTTACATCACGGATCCTCTGGACAACGACACAGATGATGATGGGCTACACGACTGGGAGGAGGTCATGGACGGTTCGGACGGCTACAAGACCAACCCTCTTGACAACGATACCGATGGTGATACGCTCCTCGACTACGACGAGGTCTATCTCTATGGTACTGACCCGACCAACCAAGATACGGATGGTGATGGGCTCACTGACGAGAAGGAAGTAGACAAGGGCGGGGGTAGGGCTTTCGGTCGCAACAATGCCAACAATCCGGATTCGGATGGTGATGGTCTACCTGATGGTTGGATAGACGGTTGGGTCGACAACATCAAGAACGGGGTCAAAGACCCAGGGGAGTACGAGGACAGGAACCTCAACGGCCTCGTCGATCCTGGAGATTGGAACAACGGCTCCGGCCCTGGAGAGACAGACCCTCGAAATCCCGATACCGATAAAGGCAGCTCCCTGGACGGAGCAGAGGTCCTGGCAGGTTACGATCCACTGAACGCCACAGACGATTGGATCACCGTGGACACGGACGGTGACGGTCTAACAGACCATTACGAGAACACCACAGACCTCAACCCCACCATCGTTGGGGACCAGACCACCGACTGGGACGACCCAGACTCGGACGACGATGGCCTCTGGGATGGCTTTGATGTAACTTTCAATGGGACCGACCACCTTGGGGAGATGTCCCTTCACAGTGGCTTTGGTCCCACAGATCCACTTGACGATGACTCCGACGATGATGGTCTTGTAGATGGGGACGAAGTAGTGGGGGAAAGCGGATACATAAGCGATCCCACGGACCCTGACTCCGATGGTGATGGTCTCTGGGATGGCTACGACCAGGGCACGAACCTTGGTGAGCTCTCGTTCCATCATCCTCAACAGATAGTACCTACAGACCCGACAAGCATCGACTCGGATGACGATGGCCTGGCAGATGGTCACAACATCACAACGGTCTCGGGCGACAAGATCGGTGAGCTAGCGTTCTTCACATGCCCAACACTTCCAGATACTGACAATGATGAGCTTTCAGACACCATCGAGGTCACGGTCGACTGGTGGCCCAACACCACCGAGGTGGACAGGACCGATCCCAATAACCCCGACACAGATGG
>JANQNL010000165.1 GCA_028279585.1 Thermoplasmatota archaeon | reverse complement strand
GTAGGGACTAGGTTCCTTGCTCTTGGTGATGTTCGTTTTATTGGCATAATTCAAACAGAATCAAGAGCACCTTTTAACCTTAACTGGCAAACTTGGGATCTAAGAGAACGGAGCACACTATAAACATCAGTTCTTGTTGATTTGTAGACTTGCCCTGTTTGAACAGAACGTTTTGTTCTATTACCTGCCGATTCTCGTTATCAGAACGAATTGACTATGGAAAATATAACCATAATATATATAAAGAAATGTAGGGTTTGCTGGAATTGTACTTATCCGAACATACACTGTTCGATCATCTTTCGGGGAGAATAGAAATGGGAAAGAAGAAGGGTTCGAAGAAGAAGAAAGTGGAAGCTCCAAAGGTGGAGAAGGTGGAGGAGAAAAAGCCAAAAAAGGAGCCCACAGGCATCCTTCGATATCAAGCCAAGTTCGTGACACGTTTCCCATTGGCAGCGGTCCTAGTGGTGATCGTCCTCACCGGTCTGTTCATCGGGATCATAGCTGTAAAAGGCATCGACGACAGTTCCTCAGAAGGCACCTGGGACCCTGATCTCGAGATAGCTAACATGAACACGGAGGTGAACCAACGGTTCACAGATTCATACTCTATAGCAGGTCTTCTAAAAGGTGCCGACGACGACTCCTTCGTAACCACTCCTCAAGCTTTTGTCGAGATCCTTGAAATGGAGATGTTGGTCATAAATGACACAGAGGTCCAACGATGGCTCCATGATCAGACTAACCCTTATGCCAATGTCATGTCTCCCGCCAGTGTCATTGGTAATTTCCTGGTAACATCAGCCCAGATGATGATGGGGGTTCCCCCACAGAACATATCTGTTACCCATACGGACATGATAGACCTTTTCTCGGGAATGGACCAGACTGCCTTTGAACAGAACATCAGCATGCTTTATGCAAATCCCATGGTCCCAGAGGCCATCAAGACGGGCCTCGGTTTCCTCTTTTCAAAGGACTTCGACCCAGAGAACGGTGTCTATGATGCCAAAGCATGTTTTGTGAGCTTCTCCTTCACAACAGAACTCAGGGACCTTTCCGAGGATGAGGGCATCAAGATCGAGCAGCACATTGTCAATCTCATAAAGAAGGGCCCAAGTGGAGAAGGATATCAGCATTTACGTGCAAGCGCCTTTGCGGACAAGGTCATCAACAAAGAGATCATCGATGCCATGAACGAATCGAACATGATCGTCATGCCGATCGCCTTCCTTGTTGTGGTCATCATCCTGGCCATCACCTATAGGGACGTGTTCGACATCATCGTAAGCACCATAGCCCTGTTCATGTCCATAATATGGATGTATGGCTTTGGCTCCCTGTTCGATTTCAACTTCAATCCTATGACATCCATGGTCCCTGTGTTGTTGATAGGCCTGGGTATCGATTATGGCATCCACGTGACACACAGGTATCGTGAGGAGATAATGAAGGGCGAAAGGATCATCCCATCTGTTAGGAACACTATCCTGTCTGTTGGGGCAGCCCTTTCCCTAGCGACATTGACAACCCTTGTGTCATTCCTCTCAAATCTCTCATCACCAATGGATGCTTTCAAGGAGTTCGGCCTGCTGGCTTGCGCAGGTATTGTAGCCTCCTTCATCACCATGACCGTATTCGTTCCTGGTGCAAAGCAGCTCAAGGACAATTTGTTTGAGAAGCGTGGCTGGAGGCTATGGCTGGGTCAGAACAAGCAGATAATGGAGGGTGCAAGGACCACACGAGAGTCAGGTGACTGCTCGGATGATGAGTGTGAGCAGAAGAAACCCGACGATAACAAGGCATCACCATTAGCAATGATCGGAGTGTACCTGGAAGATGCTGTTGCATTAGGCACAACATCCGGAGCCGTGGTCGCCAAAAAGGCCCCATGGGCGGTTCTGATCGTCGCAGTCCTGATCACTGGAATCTCGGCCTATGGATGGATGAACGTATCCACCGAGTTCGATTTCAGGGATTTTCTGCCAGATTCACTTGAGGTCAGTAAGGACCTGAACTACATGATAGAGAACTTCGGGACCGGTGAGGATTTCACGGTCATCTACTTCAAAGGCGACATCACACAACCAGAGGTCTACCATAGCATAGATGAGGTCCGGGTCCTGGTCGATGATACTCCGAACGTTGTGCGTGAGGGAAATGAATCCAGAGTAACGAACTTGAACACCATGATGTACGATCTAGCTCATTATACCGGAGGCGAAGGTGTCACTGATTTCACATTCGATCCAGTGTTCATGGGTCAATATTCTACTTACTTCAATTCTACAACGGGCCTACCATTGGCACATACCACTTCCACAGACATCGAAGGTCTCTTAGATTACATATATGAGGATCATAGAGGGTTCGCTTCGACCTATATCTACAAGGACGATGATGGGAACTATGCAGCCTCTGTCATCAGGATCTCTGTTGCCGTGGAGTATAATGATGAGTCGGGATTGGACGCCCTCATGGCAGACCTGGATGATGATTCACAGCCGCTGAAGGATTCACCACATATCGATTATGTGATCGTTACAGGTGGTCCCATCGTCGGCCACATCGTCCTCCGGGCCATCAACGACACACAGATCTCATCGATATTCATCACTATGATGGCGTCAGCGGCTATGCTCATCATAGTGTTCATCTATGAGACAAAGAGCCTCAAGCTCGACATTGCTAGATGGATCGGGTTCGGTGGTGCTATTGGTCTATTGACCATGGTCCCAGTGCTTCTATGCATGGTCTGGATCATGGGGTCCATGTACATTCTGGACTACAACCTGGATGTGATGACCATCTCTGTGACATCCTTGACCATCGGCCTTGGCATCACCTATGCCATTCATTACACCCACCGGTTCTTGGAGGACCTCCAGAAGTATGGAGATCCTTTCAGGTCATTGAAGCAGTCCTCGAAGCATACTGGTGTAGCTCTGCTGGGTGCAGCTGCTACCACCATAGCGGGCTTTGGAATGCTCAACTTCTCACTGCTACCACCGATGCAGAAGTTCGGTGTCCTCACTGCAATGACCATCTTCTATAGCTTCATCGCAACAGTGTTGATCCTGCCATCACTTCTTGGTATCTGGGCAAAACTGCTTGGAAGGCGCGGAACTCTTGCAGAGCTAGAGGACACTACTGAGACATGATGTCCATGTATGCAGAATAAGCGGCCTTGGCCCCATCGCCAGCGGCTGTGATTATCTGATTGACGCCACCAGTCACATCTCCAGCAGCGTAGACGCCTTTGACGTCGGTCCTGCAATGCTGGTCAACGATGATGAATCCTTTCTCGTCAAGACTTGCTCCGACCATCTTGGCAAGCTTGTTGTTCGGAACCTCTCCGATGGCTATGAAGACAGCGTTCACGTCCATGACGGAGGTGGCCTCGGTCTTGTTGTTGTAGATCTCTACAGCCTGGACCTGGCCAGACCCGATTATCTCCCTGACCTCGGTGTTCCACAGGATCCTGGTCTTTGTTGTTGCTAGGGTCTCCTGGAGGCTCTTTTCGGCCCTGAGCTCATCCCTTCTGTGTGCAAGAATCACCTGGCATCCCAGGTTGGACATGTAAATGGCCTCAGTGACCGCAGAGTTGCCCCCACCGACCATGAGGATGCGCTTTTTCGCATAGAAGAAACCGTCACAGGTAGCACAGTAAGATACGCCTCGTCCTACCAAGGCCTCCTCGCCTTCGATGCCGAGCTTCTTATGGTCTGCGCCTGTTGCAAGGATGAGGGCCCTAGATGTATACCAGCTCGCGTCCGTCTCTACCTTGAATAATTTACCCTGTTTGATGTCGAGGACCTCTTCTGACTCGTGGATCGGGACGTAGGTTGCAGCATGGTCCTTGATCATCTCCGCCAATGCGGTCCCTGGAATGTTTTGGAATGCTGGGTAGTTCTCCACCCAGGGGTTCGTTGCGGCGAGACCACCAGCGATCTTTGATTCCAGGACCAAGGTCCTCATCCCCGCTCTCTGCGTGTATATCGCAGCCGTCAGTCCTGCAGGTCCTCCCCCGATGATGATGATGTCGTACCTGTGGTCCTTCTCGTCTATTTCAGGTTCCCGATCACTGAGAAAGTCCTCCATGCAGGAGCATTCCTTCTGGATCCGTTCCTCCTCATCCTTGTTACTGACCTTCTTCTGGACCCTCTTGAGAAACTCTTTGTTCATGGGCTTTCTTTCCTGGAAGAAAGGAATATCGGACTGGACAACGAACTTGATGAACACGGCCTCTGGGAGCAGGCTCTTTGCCACGTTCTCCCCGTTGATATTGATGACCGGGACTCCTTTGATGTTGTACTTGGCCACCAGGTCCATGTTCTCTGTGGCCTCCACACACTCGGCCCAGACATGCTTCGGATTGGCGATGGCCAACTTCACGGCCTCGACCACCGCGCCTGGACAGTACGGGCAAGTTGGAGTGACGAAGATCATGATGTTCTTTGGTTCTTTGATGGACCTTGCGACCTTGAGCATCTTCCCTTTAAGACCTGGATTGTCAGCTGATACCCGTATGATCGTGTCAAGGAACGACGTACCTTCTTCCCCTGCGGGGGCACCAGTGTACCTGATGTGGTAAACGTCCGGGTCAATGAGTATCGTGGGGGACCGGTGAACATCCCTGTTCTTGGCCATCTTCGAGTCCAGGTCGAAGGTGTAAACGTCTATTTTGTCAGTGAGCTCTGCCAGTTCATTTGCAAAGTCAATTGCAAGTTCGTTGAACTCATCGTTGATACCTTGCTGAGTGAAGACCTCCAGGACTATCTTCCTCTTCATCTTCTTTTTGAACCTGGCCTTGAGTTCTGTTCTGACCTTTTCTGGGATGAGCATGGTCACACCGGGTAGGAAATCTGCAGTGGGTTATTTATGGCTACTGCTCTGATTCCTGAACAACGGCTCATGATTCACTTGTCCTTCGAAAGGACCAGGTAGACAACGTTCCCTATGCCCATAACTGCCAGCATTACCACCGTGGCGGCGAGACGGTACAGGCTTGGGACAAAGGACTCCATCTCGTACAGCCAGTCCTCTGGTGGCTTTGCAGGGACGTAGGGGACCATGGGGGCCAGGATGCACAAGACGATGAAGATTGCTGTGAATGAGGGCATGGGTGCTGGTTTCCTGCCGTTCTTTATCATGAACTGGACCACGCCGAGGGTCGCCACACCGGTGATTATCAAGATGGATGATTGTAGTATATACGGGTCG
>JANQNL010000085.1 GCA_028279585.1 Thermoplasmatota archaeon | reverse complement strand
AAATTCTTATATCTCAACGTCCCCATGCCAACTACGATCCCCATGCCCACTATCTCCGTTTATCTCGACGACATGGACATAGCCCTGCTGGACAAGATGGTCAAGATGGGGCTGTTCCCGAACCGTTCCCAGGCAATGCGCATGGCACTGATGAAGTACGCATCGGACCTGGACATACTCGAGTCACCGGAGTATGAGCATCGGCCAAAGAAGACAGGCCTGCGCAAGAAGGAGCGATTGCTCCTATCTGACTAGCCAGGCCATGTGTTCATGTACATAGCTGGAACACATTAGCTATTTATAATGAACTGCGGAGAAAGCTTCGAAACTAGTGGCTAATTATTGTTCCATCATCGATATGTGGTAGAACAATTGAAGATGATAGAACAACCATTCTTCCTCGTTTCGAAGTTTACGGAGCAGTCCATTCCATCGGTCTGACCATCAGGTAAAAGTAGACATTTGCACAAGCATGGGAGCTCTAGCCAGAAGTTCATTCATGAACAGATACCTAACACATTAGCTATTTATAATGCCACTATATTAACTAGGTACGTGGTATGATGAGAAAGGCTGCTGTCCTTATCATAATTACACTGCTTACCTTGGTCGCTATCTCTGCACTGGCCACAGCTGCACCTGCAGTTGAGACCCGTGCACCGGTTCCGACCTACACGACCACTGGTCTCAAAAGGGACCTCGTCATGGACGATCTCGTCGGCACTGCAGGTGGGATAGTCACAGGCGGAAGTGGAGAGTATGAGGTCAACGGCCACATCGTGGTCGATTGGGGTTACTCACTGACCATCCAGCCAGGTGATCATCTGATCATTGCTGGAGAATGCAACCTGACCATAAAGGGATCGCTCCGATGTGTCGGAACATCCGTTGACAACAGGGACATACTCCTTGAGAAGAACTCCACATATATCGAACCCTGGGGTGGGATCAACTTCGACCACACAGCGTTCTCTGCTGGGTGCTTCGTCAACAACACCCACATCAAGGGCGCACTGTCCGGGTTCAGATGCTACGCGAACTCCCCAACCATAGTCGGTAACCTCGTGGAAGGCTCTACCCGGTCTGGCGTGGACTGTTACACTGCATCCCCAGTTGTCAAGAACAACGTGTTCAAGGATTGTCTGTATGGAGCGTTCGTTGACGAGAGCTCTGTTCCAGACTTCACTGGCAACACTATCGAAGGTTGCAGTGACGGTGTGAGATGCTACAGCGACTCCTTCGTCCTGCAGGACAACACCATCGCAGACTGTACTACCAACGGTATAGCTTCATATCAGAACTCTGGAACCTTCCGAGACAACACCATCTCTGGCTGCAAGTACGGAATGTTCCTTTCCAACTCGAACAATACCATAGAGGACATGACCTTCTCTGGAAACGACATCGGCCTTTACATCGCCTGGAACAGTGCCGCCACCATAGACGGCTGCACCATCGGTGATTCTACAGGGACAGGCATTGTGGTGGACTCCGCAGACCTGATGATGAACGACACCACCATCAGCAACAACATCAACGAGGGACTGGAGATCAGGTCCTCAGCTGGAGGGTCCAAGGTTTCATCGGTCGTCATCTACGATACGGACTTCACCCATAACGGCTACAAGCGCAGCGGCGCCTGGAGGAACTACTCAGCCATCTATGCCAGGCATTCAGAGCTCGAGATGAGCGGTTGCAACATCCTTGAGGCTGCCTACACCGCCCTTGAGATGTACAACATGTCGGCGGTTGTGGAAGACACCACCATCGACGATATCGACAAGTTCAATTTCGACCTTGGCGGCAAGACCCTTCTGCAGCTCGTGAACGTGTCACATGACCCTGACAGGGGAGTCTACTTCAGGGACCAGTACTCCAAGGTGGAGGTTGGATGGCACGTGGACCTGCGTTTGGTGGACTACCAGACCCAAGACCTGGTCCAGAACGCGAACATGAAGCTTGTGTCTACCAGCGGCGATGTGGTCCATGACGGCCTTGTGGTCGATGGGACACTATCGGACCTGATGCTCATCCAGTACAACCTCACAGACTATGGGACCTTGTTCCATACACCTCACTACTTCACGGTGGAGAAGTCCGGCTACGGGCAGACCATCTACAGCTACAAGATCGAGAAGGACCAGACCATAGAACTGGAACTGCGGCCACCCAACGTTGCACCAGTGGTCCAGGTCACCACGGACCTGACAGGCCCTATCTCCACCGAGACGTATGTGCTTGGTACCGCTACCGACGACTTCGAGGTCAAGGGAGTAGAATACGCTATAGATGGTGGAGCGTGGATGAACGCTACAGGGACGTCATCGTTCCAGATAACTCTCGATCCGACCAAGCTGCTTCCAACGACGCACACACTTTCGGTTCGGGCGCATGATGGGATGGAGTATTCGACCATCGTCAATGTGACCTTTAGGGTGCAGGGCGTGTCAGGTATCGATACTGATAACGATGGGCTTCTCGACATCCTCGAGGACATCAACGGCAACGGTGTCGTCGACACCGGCGAGACCGACCCGAACGATCCAGACACTGACGGTGATGGCATCGAAGATGGTGTGGAGGTGGACAACTCCGACGGTTCTTCCACGGACCCTCTGGAACCAGACACCGATGGGGATACCATTAATGATGGTGTCGAGGACGCGAACCAGGACGGTAGGAAGGACAAGGATGAGACCGACCCGACACTGAAAGATACAGATGGGGACGGTCATGACGATAACGAGGACGCCTATCCGAACGACGAGGACAAGTGGAAGGAGAGCTCCGGTGATAGTGAGTTCGACCCGATCGTAATGATAGCCATCCTCGTCATACTCATCCTCATCGTCGTCGTCATCCTGCTTGTGAGGTTCCGCTCACAGAAGGACGAGGACCTTGACCCAGACGATTTTGGTGATGGTAAGATAAAGATCCATCCATGGCAGAGCTCCAAGGACTGCGACTGCCCTGACTGCAAGGACAAGAAGAAGAAGGACTGTGAGGGAAAGAAGGAAAAGCCCAAGGTCAAGAAAGGTAAGAAGTCCACCGAGGACGAGCCGAAGAAGGGTAAGTCCAGAAAGCCCAAGAAGCTCGATGACGAGGACAAGCCCAAGATCCAATCGAGCCAAAAGGCTTCTCGGACCTCTCGGGACAAGTCCCTCAAGGAGAAGGGCAAGAAAGCCAAGAAGGATTTCTGAAACGGGATTCCAATGGACAAGGACCTGATCCGGGGGGACCTGGTCACAGCGACAGAGGTAATACCATTCCACCTTCTGTTCGAGGACGATGAGCTTGTAGAGTGGGGAAAAGGTCCAGGCCCAAGCGGCCTCACAACATACCATGGCGACATCCATCCAGCTCCAGTGAACCTGCACTCGCACATCGGCGACCGGTTCATCGGAAAGATCAGAAAAAAGATGTCCGTGGAAGAGCTGGTGGCCCCTCCGAACGGTTATAAGCATCAGCGACTCAGGGAAGCGTCTGACCTGGAAAAGAGGCAGGGTATGGAGACAGCCATCCGAGAGATGGCCCAAGCCGGGATAACCAAGGCCATAGACTTCCGGGAGGGGGGCGTCCATGGAACGGAGCTTCTCCACCAGACACTTGAGAACATGACCTACGATGAGTTCAAGCTCATGCCTGGAGGTTCCCTGACGCGGATGTCCATCTTCGGGCGTCCCTCGGAGTGCCAGTTCGACAAGGAGGAGATGGAAGCCTTGGCCCCCATGGTCAACGGCATCGGCATCTCAGGTATCGGGGACTGGGACCTGTGCGAGCTCACAACCCTGTGCAAATGGGCAAAGAGCAAGGACCTACCGTTCGCGATACATGCAAGCGAAGCGGAAAGGGAGGACATCGACGAGATCCTGTCCCTGGGCCCAAGCATGCTCATACACCTCAACAAGGCCACAGAGGACGACCTCCTCGCAGTCAAGGAAGCAGGGGTGCCAGTGGTCATCTGTCCATCCTCCACGGACTACTTCAAGCTTGGGACGAATTTCGTCAAGATGACCGAGCTGGGGATGGACGTAGGCTGGGGTTCTGACAACGCTATGTTCGGCGGATTGACCTACTGCATGGGCGGTGCGATGGAGACTATATTGCTCCAACATACCCATGGAGAAGAGAAGCTGCCTGATGGTCGGAGCATCGACGATATCGTCTATAATAACACATTCCACTATTCACAAAAGATTATTAGCTCGTTCGAGGTTACCCCAAGACCCACTGACCTAGACTTTGACCATGTTATTGCCGTGTCCCAACATACAGGGTTCGGGGCAACGGACTGGCCAGGCCCGAAGCGGCTCTGGCGGCATGGACCGAGGAAGGTCAACATGATGATCTACGGGATAGACATCAAGACATTGCTCGAATAACACACGGTGATGCGAATGAACGTTGAAAGACTCATGACAAAGGACCCAGTCTCTGTGACCATACCGAACACACGCGGCGAGGTCCTGCAGCTACTGGTTAAGAATAAAAAGACTGGCCTTCCTGTTGTCAACGGCAACAACGAGGTCGTCGGAGTCATTACCAGAAAGCACATCTTCGACAAGCCTGACGAGGAACAGCTCGCACTCCTTATGGACACGGAGCCACCTATGGTCTCACCGACCACCAAGGTCTCCAAAGCGGCCCAGATCCTTTCGGAGAAGGACACCTACAGGTTGCCTGTGGTTAAGAACGGCCAGCTTGTCGGCATCATCACTCCAACAGACCTTCTCAAGGTCGTTGTGGAGAGGAAGATCGAAAAACCTATCGAGGAGCTCCTCTACCACAACTGTGTCCCTATCTCCAGGAACACGACCCTGAAGGCTGCTGCCAGGATCATCAAGGTCTCCAAGGTCTACTGCTTGCCTGTCCTTGACAACGAGGGCATCATCTGCGGTCTCATGACCGACAGGGACCTTTACAAGTTGAGTTACGTCGACGAGAAGCTCGACCTCACAGAGCTCGGCATCTCCAATGACGAGGACGAGTGGAACTGGGAGGGTCTTCGCAACGTCATGCCTCTTTACTTCGAGGCCAACAAGGTGGAGCTTCCGGACGCCATGGTCGGCGAGGTCATGACCGGTCAGATGGACACTGTCTACAGGAAGACCCCGGCATGGGAAGCAGCCACAATGATGCTCAAGAACGATTATGGTCAGCTCCCTGTCAGGGACGATGACGATTCCCTTATCTCGCTGGTCTACGACCTGGACATCATCCGTGTCCTTGCAGACTAAATGGGGGAATACTCCCATGGGCGACCCCGGACAGTTGATGACGCTTGCCAAACGCCGGGGTTTCTTCTGGCCCAGCTTCGATATCTACGGAGGAGTGGCGGGATTCTTCGACTGGGGTCCCATGGGGGTGAAGCTCAAGCTTAACTTCCTGGACCTGTGGCGCAGCTACTACGCTCTAGAGGAAGGCTTCATCGAGCTGGATGCTCCTTCCATCACACCCTATGAGATCTTTGAGGCATCAGGTCACGTGGAAAAGTTCACAGACCTCATGACACAGTGCGACCAGTGCAACCAGTCGTTCAGGGCTGACCATCTTGTGGAGGAGTTCCACCCGAACGCTGATGCTCTGGAGGCTGAGGAAATCCAAGAGCTTATTGTGAAGCACGACGTAAAGTGCCCGACCTGCGGGGGAGGACTGGGGGAGATCACCACCTTCAATCTCATGTTCCCCACGACCATCGGTCCTGGTGGCCAGAGGAAGGCATTTTTGAGGCCGGAGACCGCCCAGAACATCTTCATCAATTTCTCGACCCTATATCGCCAGGCCCGTGAGAGGCTGCCTTTCGGTGTCATCCAGATCGGTAAGGGATTTCGCAACGAGATATCTCCGAGGCAGGGGATCGTCCGGGTTCGTGAGTTCCAGATGGCCGAGGCAGAGTTCTTCTGCCACCCTACAGAGCGGACCTATCCGAAGTTCGGTCAGGTCAAGGACACTCCAGCCAGGTTGGTCGCGAACACTGCTCCGGAAGATACGGTTGAGACCACGTTCGGAAAGGCTGTGGAGGAGGGCCTGATCTGCAACGAGACCCTGGCATACTTCATGTGCCTGACACAGAGGATGTTCGTTGAAGCTGGGATGGACCCAGAGCGGCTCCGGTTCCGCCAGCACCTCCAGACGGAGATGGCCCACTATGCAGCTGACTGCTGGGACATGGAAGGG
>JANQNL010000063.1 GCA_028279585.1 Thermoplasmatota archaeon | reverse complement strand
GACCATGGAACGTGAACCCAGGATGGTTCGATTATGCGTGGTTGACCAGGGATGATACATATGATACACAGAACCCTGGAGAGCCAGGAAAGCACCCTGTTGTCTATACCCGATTTCCATACGATGAGAGGTTGAACGGTGAGTGCATAAGGCTCATGTTCAAGCCATGGTATGATTCCAACAACTCAAGGCCTGGGGGGATAATGCTCGACAGCCACACGGTCCTGGTCCATGGAACAATTACGCCTATCGAAGAGGAGAGCAATCCCACAGACATCTTCGCAAGGTTGCAGCCGAACGGGACCATTCCGACAAAGATCAACCTCTCTGTGCCAGGCTATACCTTGGATGATGATACATACACGATAAACGAAGGTCCGAGCAACGGATGGCTCGAGGACAGACCCTTCGTTTCAGCTATCTGGCATTACCATCCGAACGAGAACTACACAGGTTATGACAACTTCACATACACCGTTAACGACACGGGTAAGTCTTCAGGTCCACACAAGGTCCTGATGAAGGTGCGTCCTCCAGAGTTCATCGACCTGGAGATCGCCATCAACCGGGATGGAGTTGCGTTCGACGAGGGGACGAACCAGTTCTCCATACCATTCTCAGTGACCAATGCAGGGAACTACAATGCCACCATGGACATGAGCCTGAAGGTCAAGGAGAACGGGACTGGAAATTGGGTTACACCAAGCTGGACTTACTCCATCAACCTTGACGCTAACCTCATCGAAAAGCGTGGAGCATTCATCAACGGCACGGTGGATCTCACAGTTCCATCCAACATAGTCGATGATACGTTCCGTTTCGTTCTGACAGCGGGTTCCAACCGCACGAGTCTAGAGGCCATTGATGGTTTCACGACGACCTCTGCAGACGACTGGTTCTACGATGACAACGAGGAGATGTTCGAGATCGATGTGTTCATCCCGAACGTGCTACCGACATCCCACTTCACCTTCACACCATCAGAACCAGTTCCGGACATGACCATCGCGTTCAATGACAACTCAACAGATCCTGATGGTTCCATCATCTCCTACTTCTGGAACTTCGGTGATGGCTCGAACTCAACTGACGCATCCCCCGCTCATTTCTACGAGCTTGAGGGAGCCTACACAGTAAGGCTCACAGTTACAGATGACAGGAACGGCATGGCATGGTTCGAGGACTCCGTCACAGTGGTCAATGACGCGCCAACTGCAGCAGTAATGGCGGATGTGACCGTTGATGAGGACGAGCTCGTCCAGTTCACAGGATTTGGAAATGACACCGTGGGGGATAGGGATTCCCTGGAGTTCATGTGGGATTTCGGAGAAGGGACCCAGACCGAGTGGACCAATTCAACTGAGGCTTCCTTCAATTACAATGACCAAGGGATCTACACTGCTACGATGACAGTCCGAGACAATGACAATGCTAGCGTGAGCTCTAACCTCACGGTCTTCGTCAACAACGTCATCCCCACAGCGGACCTCGATGCGAACACTACCTCGATAATGGTGAACCAGTCTGTCACCTTGGATGCATCGAACTCAACGGATACTCCCTCTGATGTGCCCTCCCTTAACTACACGTGGAACCTGGGAGATGGGAACACAGTATATGGAAAGGTCGTGGAGCATGTCTACAGTTCATCCTTCAACTTCCCAGTGGTCCTCACCGTCACCGACGATGACGGCGCTTACTCCACTGACACCATCGACATCTGGGTCGAAGCACTTCCGGTGGTCAATGACACAGACACGAACATCACCGATGGTGGAGACACCAATACCACCGACGGCGGGGACACGAACACCACCGATGGGGGAGACGGTAACACAACCGATGGGACCGATGGCAACACAACTGACGGGGGAGATGGGAACACCACTGACGGAACCGATGGTCCCGTCGATCCTGGTATCGATGGGGATGGAGATACTGATGCGACCTTTATGGCACTCTGGTTGGGAGTTGTTGTGTTCGCTATGATCATACTCATCGTCATCATCGTCGTGGTCGTTATTGTGATGACGAAGAAACAACAACCCATTGAGGCAGAACCTGAGGAACCAGATGACCCCCTCCAACCCGAATGGGTCGAAGGTGCCGAGAACACCGAACCCAAGGCTGTGGGGGAAGAGTCATCCGCCGACCTCTACGAAGAAGCTGGTGAAGAACCACTCATGGCAGGCGAGGATGCAGAGGAGGAGAGCCCCTACCTCGAGTCCCAGGACTCTGACGATGATATAGATCTGGACGATCTCGACGATGACTTCCTCGATGAGGATGATGATGACCTCTTCGGAGAAGAGAACGACGAAGATATGTTCGACGAAGACGATTTCTGAAGCCTCGCTGAGGATCACCCGATCATCGACATGTTGGAGCGAGCGAACTCCGCAAAGCTCCGAAACCAGAAGAAGGGTTGATATCCACAGCTGCGATCTTTTGATAGCTAGCGCTGTGGATATCAATATTTTCCCGATTGTTTCGGAGCTTGGCTACGTCCGCTCACTGAGGCTTCATCTGGCCCCATTTCTCCAGAGCCAGTGCAAGCTCAGGAGCCTTCTTCGCCTTCTCCTTGAGTGACACCTTCTCCTGCCAGGCCTCGATGGCCTGCATGGTCGCCTTGGCACCGGCGCGGGTTCCCTTCGGATGTCCGTGGATACCACCGGACACGAGAAGCACGAACTCCTCACCGTAGATGTTACAGACCTCTGGAACTAACCCGGGATGCAGTCCGCCAGAGGAAACTGGGAACGCAGGCTTGATGCTGCCCCAGTCCTGGTCCAGAAGCATCTTTTTCCTCTCGGTGATCTTCTTCTCACGGAGAGTGTCTGCAACACAAAGCACTTCAGGCTTCGTGCCTACAAGCTTTCCGACCGCAGTTCCGGAGTGGAGCTGGTTCAGACCGATAAGACGATACATCTTCGCTAGGAATTGCATGGTGATACCGTGCAAAGGGTTCCTTGTGAACGAAGCATGCATAGCACGATGAGCGTGGGTGGTCATCTTGAGGTCACCCAGATACTCCCTCATGGTCTGCAGAGCTGATGGACCGGTCACGACCACATCGATCATGGCGTAGTCGAACCCGTGGTCGTGAAGCAGCTTTGCGCGCTTCTTCATCTCCTCGACCTCGGCTGTGATGTTGACGTAGGCGCCCTTGATGTCGCCTGTCTCCTTCATGGCCTTGTCCCTGTACTGTGCCAGGTACTTGACCCTCTTTGAGAAGTTGTTGAACTTTGTAGAGGAGAGGTTCTCGTCGTCCTTGCAGAACTCGAACCCTCCCATCCAGGTCTCGTAACCGACCTCAGCATGTTCCTTGGCCGAGAAGCCTATCTTCGGCTTGGGAACAGCACCGGTCAGAGGCCGCTTGTAGACCTTGTACCTCTTCCTGATACCGGATGGTCCCAGGATCGGGCCAGGGAAATGCTTGATGTAACTGCGTGGGAAGGAGACGTCTATCAGCCTGAGGTTCTCGACACCCTTCATCCCGAAGATGTTACCCGCAATTCCAGAAAGGAGCTGGGGGAAGTTTCCGTTCTCCCACAGGTCCCTTGGATACGCTACCTTCAGATAGTTCCCCTTCATCTCGAAGGATGTGGCCTGCAGTCCCTTCATCCGTGGGGGAAGCTTGGACAGGGTGGTCCAGGTCCCTGTGGATGATTCGGATGCTATCCTACCTGCTGACTCCTTTTTGGTCATACCCTTTGGAGGCTCGAAGTAGAAGAGAGCGATGAGCTCCTCCGGGTCGGGCTTGTACTTCATGTTGACGAACTCGTCGTACCAATCTACTTTCTTTGACATAAGAGCTGCAACTGCGCGCGAGATAATAAAGTTGATGTGTAGATATCTTAGAACCCACCGCAATCCATATTACCAATCCTGTATCATACGACATTGGGGTTTTCCATGTTCTTCCGTTTCTCATCCGTACTACTGGCCCTATCCTTTCTGACAGTCGGCATCTTCCTGGTGGCTAGCAGTGCGGATGAACCAACCACAGAACGAGAGTACACTCTCCCCCCAGAGCCAGTGGATATCACATGGCCCCCAGACTATGACACCAACACGACCTGGGCTTACGAGTGGAACTACTGGAGCCATCACGACACAGGCCAGACCCACCAGTATCCGAACACAGAGATCGACAACATCGTCTCGTTCTTCTGGCTCGATGACAGGAACTGGAAGTTCAACGGAACAAAGGTTGCAGAGAACACCACTGACTTCCCATCCGACCAGGCCGTGCTGTTCAGCTGGTGGCCGCACAAGATCCTCTACAAGAACGAGACCGACGAAGCTTCAGGACTCAACCCCACATCCGGACTGACCGAGGACTTCTCGGCTATATGGTGGGACAACGGTACTCAGGAGGTCTATGACCTCTTCGACGAGTTCTTTGCAGATTACAAGGCAAGCGGAGGACGGTGCGACCACTTCGTCCTGGACTTCGAGCAAGGATTCAGCAACTGGGCCAACGGCTACGACAATTCTTTAGAATGGCACGATCGGGGTGATGCCTGGCACGAGGCCAAATGGAACATCGTCCAAGATGACCAACGCTTCATCGACGAAGGTATCATGGCCACCCTGGAAGGCATGGGATATGTCCCAGGTAGGCTCAACGACACGGTCTATGATTGGGGGAACTATGCTACCCCAGCATCGTGCAAGGACAACTACCTCGTTTGGAACTCGTTGATGTCATATCGCAAGGGCGAGTACACCAATGATGCAGTTTACGATGCGCTCATCAAGCACTTCCCAGATGCAACAATGTCCAACTATGGCAACTACAAGTGGGACGCATCCCTGCAGTTCCCAGGTCGCAATGGCCACAACACCAAGCACTATGGAAATGGCTCCATGGTCGGAACCCATCAGTCCAAGCAGATCTACGGAGCTCTCGGTCAGGGCATAGACAACATGGGATATGTCACACCTGGAAAGATCTACCAGAGGACACCGTTCAATGCAATGCGCTACCATTCCAACACGGTCAAGCTGATGTATCTGACTGACCCGAATGCCCCCATTGCACCCTGGATATCATACAAGACATTCTCCGACGACAACGAGAATAAAAAGACCTATCTCAACGAGTCCGACCATTACCAGGAGAACATCCTCCACGCAGGTATGAACGGTGCGGACTACTTTCTGTACTGGAATCCCAACTCGACCCAGTGGGAGGACATCCTGGTATCGAACGTTCTCAACGAGCTCGATGAAATGATAGGCTACGACGTCGAGAAGACCCCACTGACCACCGACATCTACTGGGACATACCGTTCCAGATCTCCGGAATGGAGGTGGGGGACTACAGGGCTTGGAGGTTCACACCGGACGTGGACAGCGAGGATGGAAAGAACCAGACCCTGTGGCTTGAGGGCGACGACATCATCTTCAAGACCGATGGCTACACCGTCCTGTTCGAGGAAGGTCAGATCTACAGGCCATCCTCCACGGACGCTCCACTTGGCTGGTGGGTCCTTCAGGACAAGAACTCCGGCAGGCCGTACTGGCACAAGGCCACTGTCCCTGACATCTACAACGCCACCCCCTACAACCGCTCCGAGGGACTTATGATCATCCCGACCCTGTCCGTGGACATCAGCGACGAGGACGGGGACCTCATGGACCTGGAGTTCTACACCAACGCCTCCGGGATATGGACGCAGATCAAGGTCCTGTCCAACATCCCCAATGGGACCTACACGCACGAGGCCTCCGAGCTGAACGAGTATGATAGGAAGTACTACTGGCATGTGAAGTGTCACGACGACGACGGTTACCACAACAGGACCTTCGTCTTCGACACGACCACGAACCTCGCACCCATCGTCAACTTCACGGTCTCACCGACCAACATCTATCCACAGACCTGGGTCTGGCTGAACTCCACATCAACAGATCCTCTAGGCAACCTCGTCTCGTTCGAGTGGAACTACGGCGATGGAACCTTCCCAGAGACAGGGACCAATGTCACCCATCAGTTCCAATCGGAGGGAGACTTCAATGTCAACCTCACAGTCACGGACGATGGGGGTGTGAAGCGGTCCATGGTCAAGGTCGTCTCGGTCCTGAACCTAGCACCGGACGTATCCCTCACCGGTGACACGGACGCTGCAGAGACCGAGCGTCTCTACTTCACAGCCACTGGCACGGACACGTACCCGGATTCCACCACGCTCCAGTACAACTTCGATTTCGGTGACGGAAACTCCACTGGCTGGCAGTCCGACAGCCTGGCTGACCACTCCTACCACGTCTCCGGCTCCCACATCGTTACGGTACGTGTAAGGGACGACGACCTGGCAGAAGCCAACGCGTCCATGCAGGTCAACATCACCAACGAAGCTCCGGACGTGGAGATATTCGAGCCTGCAGCTGGTGCAAGCTTCAACGAGGATGAGGAGGTGGAGTTCGATGGCATCGGTTACGACAACCCCTCGGACACATCCACCCTGGAGTTCCGCTGGGATTACGGGGACGGTAATCTCTCCACCTGGTCCGACACAGCAGAAGGCATCCACAGCTATGAGCGCGAAGGATCGTACCTCGCAAGGCTCTGGGTCCGAGACAATGACCTTGCCACGGACTCGGACTTCGTGACCCTCACCATCAACAATGTCGCACCGATCGCTGTCCTTTCAGAAGCAGGCAAGGCGGTCTATGCCAACGAGACCATTGAGGTTAACGGGACCTGGTCTTCTGACACACCAAGCGACAAGGACCTTCTGACGTTCACTTGGTACTATGGCTGGGAAGGAGAGGATGTTACCACAGCCATCGGTCCGTTCCTCTCCATCGACCTGTGGGATTTCTCCAACGGAACGCTCAACAAGACCACGAACCTCACTATCACCCTGACCGTCATGGACGACGACGGAGCCACCAACACGCAGTCCATCACCTACGAGGTGGCCCCCAACATCACAGCATCCCAGCACAACATCACACCCCAGCCCAACGGCTCGGACGGTGGAGAGCCCAACGGAACCAATGGAACAAACCCTCCACCACCTCCAGACGGAAGCGAGGATGGGGGCTTCGACCTTATGGCGTTCAGCTTGTTCGGGCTGCTCATAGTCATCGCAATAATCATCATGACCATCCTCATCGTTGGATACTTCGTGATCTCGAAACGAGGCCCGGCCAAGGACATCGAGGAGGACTGGGAGGACGACCCAGACCCAGACATCGACCTGGACGACGACTTCGTTGCGGATAACTCCGAGACAAGACGATATGTCGAACCCCCCAGACCGAAGGAAGGTTCCATGGATTGGGACGAGAACGCAGAAGAAGACCTTATGGACACAGAGTGGGAAGAGAAGGTCGAGGACATGGACAAGGACTGGGAACTCGATGAAGATGAATACGACGAGGATTTCGACCTCGATGAATCTGACGACGATCCTATCGAACCTGGCGGTTCTTCGGATCTTTCAGCTAGTGTGCTTCAAGATCACGACCTCGACGACATCGATGCCGAGGACCTTGAAGAAGCTGCTGAAGTTCTCGACGAAGATTGATCGATTCTTTAAGTATAATTATATATTCCTTCTGTGGTTATCATTGATTCCCGGAGGTCTGAACATGATAAATGAGCTTAAGATATCGAACTTCAAATCCGTGAAGAAGATGGAAGTGAAGTGTAAACGAGTCAATGTTCTCCTGGGTGGACCGAACGTTGGGAAATCAAACATTCTAGAAGGATTGGGATTATTTCAGGCACCAGGTCTCCATTTTCGTGTTATTAGGTGTGAGAAGCTATCAGATTTATTTTTCGATGGCGATATCTCTCATGAAATTAATATCACGACAGATTCTTCCTCTGTTACTGTAAAAAGTGAAGGCTCGACAATCCAATTCGAATCGTTGATTCATAACTTGAAGTCAAAAGCATCAGGAGGTGCAGGAGGTAATGGATGGGGAGCTATCCATGGGCAGCACTTAGTTCCAGACTATCCATTTCGATTCTATACCTTCAATAGCCAGGTTAACTTCAATAGTCCTGCTCCGTCACCATTACTCCCCCCAGATGGACCTAACCTCGTTGCGGTTCTTATGGCAGATAATGACCTAAAGCGAATTGCCTCTGATTTCTTCAAGCCATACGGTCTTCGTCTCGTTATAAAACCTCGAGAGAACCGTATAGAAATAGTCAAGGACCTCGGTGATGTCCTAATCAATTATCCATACAATCTATCAGCGGACACTCTTCGTCGCATGCTCTTCTATCGTGTTGCTATCGAGACAAATAAGAACGCGACCCTCATCTTTGAGGAACCTGAGTCTGGGGCTTTCCCATACTACACAAAACAGCTTGGTGAATTAATTGGTATGGAAGAATCAAATCAGTATTTCCTCTCTACACACAATCCATACCTAGTTGAGGCACTTATCTCAAAAACAGATATCGACGACCTTGCAGTCTTTGTTGTATATTATCAGGATTATCGGACGAAAGTCAGACCTTTGAATTCTGATGAGATAAGAGGTTTACTCGACGAAGACCCATTGCTTAGTCTAGATAAATATGCTGGAGATTAGTCCATGACTCCTGCAAAGCTTCCAAAGGTTTACGTTGAGTGTTACAATGACCAGGCGCTTATTTTGTCTACTGGACATCCTCGCAATCGAGTAGCTCATGAAAGGGATAAAGGTCGTGTTGTCAAGCGAGTGGTAAAAGGATTGGGTCAGATTGGTCTCATCGATGAAGATCCTGGAAAATCGCAACCGAAATCACTGGATGGCTTTCATGTGGTCGATGCAGCTTATGGTCTGAAACTGATGAAGGGTAGAGATGATAACCAGCAATTAATAATAGTCTCTCCAGATTTGGAAAATTGGCTAGTCGAACGGGCAAAGACAGTTGACTCGATGCCAACAAAATTTGGACTTCCAGACGATCCAAAGACCCTCCATGGAATCTCACAATTACATCTCGATTCGCGGTTCTTGGATTTCCTAGAATCACTCAATGGCGATGATGGATTCCTGAAGCTAAAGGAATGGATCGCCTCGGATTAGATGGACTCGGACCACTCCATCGGTCCAAGCTCCTTCTCCACAGCCTCGAGGATGGTCCAATCATAGACCAGTGGCTTCACCCTATCGATATCATCGTAGAGCGGCCTATCATCAAGCAGCGGTGGGAGCACTTCGCGGATCAACCTGTTAGCAATGGTCGAGCCCTTGCCAGGCTTCAAAGGATCCCTGAAGTGGAATGCCTGTGCAGCACATATCATCTCTATGGCGATCACGGTACCAGTGTTCTTCAGGATCTCTGTGCACTTACGAACAGCGATGGGGCCCATGGAGACATGGTCCTCTTGGTCTGCAGACACAGAGATGGAATCCACAGAAGCTGGATGTGAAAGCACCTTGTTCTCCGAAACGAGTGCAGCTGCAGTATACTGCGCCACCATGTAGCCGGAGTTCAGGCCCTTACCCTCAACAAGGAAATCTGGAAGTCCAGAAAGCGTAGGGTTGAGCAGCCTGTTGGTGTGCCTCTCTGAAAGGTCTGCAAGTTCTGCCAGCGCGACACAAAGGAAGTCAGCTGCGAAGCCGACACCCTGGCCGTGAAAGTTCCCAGCGGTCAGGAAAGCGTCATCGTGTGGCATGAACAGTGGGTTGTCGGACAGAGCGTTGAGCTCGGTCTCGACGACCTTGGCGACGTAATTGATAGTATCAAGTGATGGGCCCTGGACCTGTGGGGTACACCTCAAGCTATATCCATCCTGGACCTTGACACCGGTTGTGTCGTTTATGATGTCCGAGTCCTCGACAAGCTTCCTGATGTTCGCAGCCACTGCGATCTGGCCGGGGTAGCCTCGGAGCTCGTGGACACGGTGGTCCATGGACTTCTGGTTGACCTTCAATGCATCGATCGTCATGGCACCAGCGATGATGGCGTTCTTCGCCATCAGCTTGGCATCATAGGCAAGCAAAGCAAGACCAGCGGTCATCATCTGGGGGCCGTTGATGATACCAAGACCTTCCTTGTAGGAAAGCACGACAGGCTCGATGCCTGCTGCCTTCATTGCGTCCGCGCCGCTCATCTCCTTGCCCTGGAGGTATGCCTTGCCCTCCCCCATCACGACCTCTGCGATGTGAGACTGGGGGGCGAGGTCGCCGGAGGTTCCCACAGAGCCCTTCTCGTAGACCTTTGGTGTGACGCCCTTGTTGAGCATGGCTACCATGGTCTCGATTATGAGAGGCCTGACACCGGAGTGTCCCTTGCACAGGACATTGATCCTGTTGACCATGCAACCCCTGACAACCTCTTCTGGCTGTGGGTCGCCTGTGGCTGCAGCGTGCGAGTAAACTATCCTCTTCTGTAGCTCTTCCGCCTGCTCGATGGATATCCTGATACGGGCGAACTCACCGATGCCAGTGGTGACACCGTAGATGGTCTCTCCCCTGTTCACCATGTCCTCGATGGTGTCCCTGCAGAACTTCACCTTCTCCATGGCGCCCTCGTCAATCTTGACAGTGGCTCCAAAACGCGCGATCTGGACCAGTTTCTCTATGGTCAGGCTGTGGCCGTCTAGTACAACTTCCATGGTACTCCCCCGAAGTGGACCGGGAATCCGATGAGGGGATATAAGCATTGTTGAAAAATTGTACATTTTATGAGCTCTATGAAAACGTCCGTAATACATCTGGTACCAGTAGTATCCAGGGAAACAGTAATTACATAAGACCCCATACAACCTCTCCATGGGCGAGGACGAAGCCCCTCCAAAGTTCGTAATAGTCCTAAAAGAGGACATAACGAACCCCAACCCCATAGTCTCCAACATCTCAAACGCAATAGGGGAGGCTGTGGAAGAGCCTTTCATCAAAGTGATCTCCAGGTTGCACCTTCACTGGAAGGACCTGCAGGACGCTGAGCTCGTTTTTTCCGTGGGCGGCGATGGGACAATGCTCCGCACCACCCACTACATGCGGATGGGAAAGATAGTGGGCATCCATGCCTCGGACTCAAAGTCCAAGGGCCACTTCATGTCATACGACCATGATGAGAAGCTGGACAATGTCATTGCATACCTCAAGTCCTCGAAGGACATCGACTCAACGAACAAGTTCTTCACAAGGCTTCCAAGGCTCAAGGCCGAGATCAACCAGGCCACAGGCGATGTCCTCACATGCAACAGGGCGGTCAACGACTACTACATCGGAAACGATGTGGCCGGTCATCCGTCCAAGTATCTACTTACCCTCCCACTCTGTCAGCCGGCATACCAGAGGTCTTCCGGCGTCATCTGCTCCACGTTCCAGGGAATGACCGGATGGGTGGTCAACCTGTTCCGGAACAGGATGGACCAGTATGAGAAGATAAGGGATGAGTATCTCCAAAAGCATAAGAACCTCTCCTCAGAGTTCTTCTACGTGGTCAGCCAGCCAATGGATGACACGAAGTATGAGTATGGGTTCACAAACCAGCTGACCATAACGTCCGAGATGGTGGGTGGCGTTGTGGCACTCGATGGTTTCACGCGTATCAATTTCGACAGGAAGGATGAGGTGGACGTACGTCTCTCATCCCATCCTGTTTGGGTCCTCAAGACGAAGAATCATGAGGAATGGGCCTAAGACCCAGGTGGTAGAATGAGGAAGGGCGCCCTTGCAGAGATCGCAGTGATGGTACTCCTTGTAGCCGGGCTTAGTCTCACCTCTGCAGATATCCTCAACACCAACGAGACCTACGTCTTGCAAGGCGAGTTCGGTGAGAACGCGAACTTCGGCTACAAGCTTAAAAGTCTGGGCGACGTCAACGGCGACGGCCACGACGATCTCGCGGTCGGTGCTCCCGGTCAGCCACTTGGTGGCATCACTGGTGCAGGCAAGGTCTACGTCCATTACGGTGGGGACACTGGTGTCTCCGAGGCTGCAGACTGGACCTCCGACGGTGATGGATTGGGTGGGGCATGGTTCGGTATGGGTCTCGACTCTGCCGGGGATGTGAATAACGACGGTTACGATGACATGATCGTGGGTGCCTACAAGCAGAGCTCCATGTCCGCGACCAACCATGGCAAGGCATACCTCTACCTAGGTTCAGCATCCGGTCTTGCAAGCTCCGCAGCGTGGACCTCGGTCGGTGAGGACCTGGACAGCGCACATTTCGGTTCATGCGTTGCAGGAGTTGGGGACGTCAACAACGATTCCTATGACGACATCATGGTGGGGGCATACAGGTACCAGGTCAACTCCACAGAGGTCGGGAAAGCCTACCTCTACCTCGGTACCTCTTCCGGTCTGGAAGCGACCCCAGCATTCACTTTTACAGGAAACGGTACCCGACATCTCGGTGGTTCCCTTGCGGGTATCGGCGACGTCAATGGCGACGGTTTCAACGATGTGGCCGTGGGCACCAAGAAGGTCGAGGCCCTACCCAACGATGTCACCGGACTGGACGGACACGTTGAGGTGTTCTTAGGGACCACCACAGGCATGAACGGCACAGCCTACTGGAACGAATCTGGCTCTACAGGCGACCTTTACGGATGGGACCTGGCCGGGGAAGATGTGAACAACGATGGTCTTTCAGACCTGTTCGTCGGCGCACCCAGGATGGATGGCGAGGTCGACCACTCCGGAGCTGTTCTTGTATACCTTTCAACAACTGTCGGTCTACCACCAATGGCGAGCATCGAGGTCCGTGGGATTCAGGGTTCCTCCGCAGCATTCGGATGCTGCATTGA
>JANQNL010000217.1 GCA_028279585.1 Thermoplasmatota archaeon | reverse complement strand
ATCGTGCTAACTTCCAGGTAGAAAAGATAATAAGAGCAACGACCCATCCCAAACCGATGTCGCCAGAATACAAGCTCCTACGCAAGATGCCCTCCATGGGAGGCGTATCCCCAGACTGTGACTGCTATGAGTGCCATGGCAGACGCAAGTACAACAAGCTGGCCCCCACTCACCAACCTCCCAAGGTCCAGAACATGAACTTCTCCTGGTCCGAGGTGGAGATAACCGATGGAGATTCGACCTCAAAGGTCTATCCAGGATACTGCCCTGAGACCAAGACCGTTGCCAGGCTCGAGACCAACGCCATGATCTTTACCAAGAACCCACCTTTTAGGGTGGACCGGAACGAGTGGGTCTGTGACTTCGGTGAGAATTGCCTTAATTCAAGCTGCAAGATGTACAAGAAGACAGGCCAGGACCCAGCACAGATAGAAGCTGCAACCGAGATAGGAAAGCTGCTACAGTAGGAGCTTTAGATGTACTTCGACGACATCGTCAGGCTCATCCTGGACCTGCTGGGGGTGAACAACCCCTACGTCAATGTAGTGCTCCAGGTCGTCCTTGTCCTTGCGGTACTTTATTCCATCATCATCATACTGGTGATAATCTCCGAGAACAGGGACCCGTCCAAGACACTTGCATGGGTTCTTCTGTGTTTTTTCCTGCCGTTCCTAGGTTCGTTCATCTACATCATGTTCGGACAGAACTGGCGCCGTAAACGGTTGGTGAAGAAAGCCAACCTTCCCAGGCTCCGCTCCATAAGGGACCCAAGACAAACGGTCAATGGAGGAAAGTGCAAGGTACATCCCCATTGTGATACAACGACCAGCGGGCATCGATTGATGCGGATGCTTACAAGGAACAGAGGGGCAGAGGTGTGGCCTGGCAACAAGGTCACGGTCCTTCAGGATGGTAAACAGACCTTCCAGATGATCATGAAGGACATGAAGAAGGCCAAGCATCACATCCACCTGGAGTACTACATCGTCAAGCACTCCGAGATCTATTCCAAACTGGAAAAGATCCTCATTGCAAAGGCCAAGGAGGGAGTGGAGGTCCGATTACTGTACGATGGAGTAGGTGGACAGTTATCTGGCCAGACACTAAAACGTCTTCATGATGCAGGTATCCATACATCCGGATTCCTGAAAACGACCCTGCCCCTTGGTGGCCTTACCTCGAACTACAGACTGCATCGAAAGATAGTGGTCATCGATGGGAATGTTGGTTTTGTTGGAGGGCTCAACATAGGTGATGAGTATATCACCGGAGGAAAGGAGTTCTCCAAATGGAGGGACACCCACTGCAGGATCGAGGGGGATGCAGTAAGTGACCTGCAGTTCGTGTTCCAAAAGGATTGGTACATCGGAAGCAAAGAGATCATCTCTGGGAAGAAATACTTCCCTCGATGGAGCCATCCGAGCGGGGACGATATGGTCCAGGTGATAGAAAGCGGACCAGACTCGGCGTTCCATCATATCCACCAGGGCTACATGGGCATGATCATGGGGGCCCACGACAGGCTATACACCGGAACACCCTACCTCATTCTAGATCCGGCTATCAAGGAATCCATTAGGACTGCAGCCCTTTCCGGAGTGGACGTCCGGATAATCGTCCCAGCCAAGCCCATCGGATGGCAGTTCCTTGCATTCTGGGCTGCCAGGACCTATTACTTCGACCTGCTCCTGGCAGGTGCAAGGATCTACGAGTATGATGGGGGCTTCATCCACCAGAAGATAATGCTCGCTGACGACGACATCAGCTCCATAGGGACCACGAACATGGACGTTAGGTCGTTCTTCCTTAACTTCGAGGTGAACGCGTTTATCTACTCCAAGCGAATCAACAATAAGCTTGCCAAGGACTTCCTCAAAGACCTCGAAGAGTGCACAGAGATCACCATGGAAAAATACCAGGCCAGACCCCGACACGAGAAGTTCAAGGAGTCCGTGGCTCGGCTGTTCTCCCCATTACTCTGATATCTCCTGGAGTTCCGGAACTGCCACCTCGGGCGTGTCCGGCTCATTGACAGGTACCTCTTCCTGGGCGCTGATCACTTCTGGTTCAACAGCCTCACCTGGGTCCACATTCTCCACTGGTGCATCCTGGGTCTCTTCGACCGGAGCTTCCTGTGGGACCTCTTCCTGGGCCGGTGCCTCTTCCTGTACGACCTGCTCTGGTGGAGCTTCTGGTCCTGGAGGCAGGGCTTGAGGTGTTTCCTGCTGTGGCAGCCGTTCAGGCTCTGGTGGAGGTCCTACTGGCTGTGCGGGCCTCGGAGGTGTTGGAGGGGGCTTTGAACCCTCTTCCACGCTCCATGGTGCAGCTGCTGGTGCGTCGATCACAGGTTCCTCCTTCTTCTGCTTGCCCATCTTAAGGACCACCATGATGATGATCACGACCACGATTATGCATAGGAGTATTATGGCGATCAGGATGACCGCGTATATCCACGACTGGAACGACGATGGGTCCTCTGTGGCTCCATCAGTGACAACTCCACTAGTATCAGCTGTGGGTGTCGCATTTATGGCAATGCTCCGCTCCCCTTCACCTGCGGAGTTGGCAGCCCCCACGGAATACCAATAGGTTGTTCCCATGTTCAGGCCAGTGTCGTTGTACTCGGTGGTTGAAAGGTCACCCCCGGTCCGCCACATGTCGTTCTTGTCCTCACCACGATAGACGCTGTAGATGATGTTCGGGTCTCCGCCGTCATCATCCACAGGGTCCCAGGTGATCTTGACCCAGTTCTCTCCAACCTCTACCCTTATGTTCTTGGGCACCGATGGAAGTCCCAGAGGTAAGACATCGAGCTCCTCGGATAAAGGCCCCTCACCTGAAGGGTTGGTTGCAGTCACTGTGAACTTATAGGTCTGGCCGTTGGTCAATCCTGTAGCGTTATACTCCAACACGGACAGGTCTGATGCTACCTTTCCTCCGTCCCGGTAAAGGGTGTAGGTCAGGTTGGTCCAGCCGCCATCACTGAACGGAGCTTCCCAGGTGACCAATGCATGTGAGTCCCCGGTCTGCGCTGCAAGACCCTTTGGTGGCCCGGGCAGGACAACTGCGAGTCCCTCGAGCACCTCAGTTCCGGGTCCCTCCCCAGCGACGTTGCTGGCTGTTACCTCGTAGTAGTAGGACTTGCCCTTGGATATCCTGTCATCAAGATGATAGGTGTCCGTTGTGAGCCCAGCGAACTTGGTGACGTCCGCAGGTGTCAATCCCCTATAGATCGTGTACTTCAGCTCTGGATCACCACCATCATAGTTCGGTGGTGCCCAGGTTAGGTTGAGCGAACCCTCTGATGTGATTATCTCGAAGTCCACTGGAGCTGAAGGTAGACCGTAGGGTGTAGCGTTGAACGTCACACTGGGTCCATCCCCCACTTGGTTGGATGCGAACAGCTCGAAGTACTTCGTCTCGCCGTTCGTAAGACCTGTGATGTTGTACTCAGTGACCTGCAGGTCCTGGGCAAGCAAAGTCAGACTGCCGGGGTCTGTCCCATGCTTCAGAGTGTAGGTTATCTCCGAGTCCCCACCATCATCCTCTGGGCAGACCCAGCTGATGTTTATCATGGAGTCTGTGGCAATAGCCAGTGGCGTCCTGCACAGGGATGGAAGGGTCAATGGAGTACCGTTAACATCCAATGAGAACGGCCCCTCTCCAACCACATTGAAGGCAGAGACCGCGTAGAAGTAGGTCTCACCATTGGTCAGACCAGTGTCGTTGAACATGGTCCCCTGGAGATTGGTGATCAGTTGCTCCAGGTACATCGGAGCAGGACCTCTGTAGACAGTATACTTGAGAGCAGCTCCGCCATCGTCTGCAGGTGGCATCCACTGGAGGTCAGCTGTGGAATCTCCTACAGTGATTATAAGTCCCGTAGGTTCGGACGGCAGACCAAGAGGTGTTGCGGAAAGGTTCAGTGACGCGGGTGAGTCTCCCACGGCATTGACCGCGATGACCTGGTAGTAATGCACAAGACCATTGGTCAGGCCAGTGTCATTGTACCACTGGTTAGTTGTGGTAAAGACCGACCTGGTCCCGGGGTCGATGTAGCGGAGGATGCGATACTCAATGATCGCTGTCCCTCCGTTGTCTGTAGGTTCGGACCAGCTCAGGTTCACGAACTCATCACCACTGTCCAAAGCAAAGTTCTGGACGGCCGATGGAAGGGAGGCCAGGTCGAACCTGACAAAGATCGCATCCCCTCCCTGGTTCGTGGTATCGAATGCTCCCGCGGTGGTTGGATAGTCATTGGAGGTAGTCAGGCCAGTGGCCAATAGCCCCCCGTCCGCAGCGATCGATGAACCATGGAACTCATCATCCCACAGCGTCCCACCTAGATAGGTCGAATAGGTAAGTTCGGTCCCTTCGTTCATGATGTAGGCTATCCAACCGTCAGAGCCTCCGTCGTTGTAGGTGGACTGGTAAGCATCAGCCGAGGTCGGGAAGTTCGAACTGCTCGTATCTCCGGATACACCGACGTTACCATTGACATCAACACCGACACCAAAGGCAACATCGGCTCCACTTCCTCCAATATAGGTCGAGAACACAAGGGCAGTTCCGTCAGCGTTCATTTTAGTGACGAACCCATCTGTCGATCCTCCACCATGGCCAATCTGGATGACCCCTGATGTGGTTGGGTAATCAGAAGAATATGTGAACCCTGCCACAACTGGCTCGTCATCGAGCGTAAGCTCCATGTCATAGGCCCAGTCGTTGCCTCCCCCTCCCAGGAACGTCCCCCAGATCGCGTCAGTTCCTGCCGGGTTGAGCTTCATGATGTAGCAGTCCCTGCCCCCACCCTTGGTGGACTTATACGTACCTGGAGTGGATGGGAAATCGGATGATTCAGTGTAACCCGATGTCACAGCATTGCCCTGGGAGTCCACGTCTATGCCGAACCCCCACTCGTTCCCAGCTCCTCCCAGGAAGGTCCCATAGATCATGGAGGAACCATCGCTTGAGATCTTTAAGACAAAGGAGTCCTGGGTGCCTGTCCCGAAGGTCTCCTGATAAGCACCAGTTGTAATGTCAGCATCCATCGAGGCCGTGTATCCGACAACGTGTGCATTGTCCCACTGGTCGATGGCGATGCCGTAAGACATCTCTCTGGCCGTCCCTCCCCAGCTTGCAGCGTAGTCCAGCTGGTTACCGTTCTTGTTCAGCTTCACAGCGAACACATCACAGTTGCCAGCACCGGAATCGTATGCTCCAGATGTCACAGGGAACGATGAGCTCCAGCTCCAACCGCACAGGAACACAGTCCCATTGTCATTGACCTCAAGGGCCCTGCAGATGTCCTGGCTTCCTGTACCCATGTACGTGGACCAGATCAGTGACTTCCCATCTGGTGTGAACTTAGAGACGAAGACATCATCGTTACCGTTCCAGGTAGTGTCATAGGCACCAACTGTTGTGGGGAAGTCATTTCCAGCACAAAGACCGCCGACGTAGATGTAGCCATCCTCGTCTGAGACGATGTCATAACCTGAATCCTCACCAGACTGGCCCAGGAACGACGAGAAGTTGATGTTCGGGTCGATGACCAGGGTCTTGGCCCTGTCGTAGTCACCTACCTCGTAAGTGACCCGATTTCCGTTCACATGGAACTCGGACCGAACGATCTGATCGTCCTGGAATGATACCAGACCTGCATCGTTGAGACCAGTTCGGCCAACGTTCACAGCGACCTCGGAACCAGAGATCTTCTGGACATCGAGGTCTGCACCATCATAGACCATAGCGATCTGGTCCGGATCCCCACCTGGTCGTACATGGAACTCATACTTCAGAGTATCAGCCATGAAGTAATGAAGGTCGATGTTCGGGTAGACCTCTTCGTAGACGACCTCCTGGTATGCTACCAGGTCCGACCTCCACTGGTCTGGATCGTCACCAAAGAAGAAGTTGTACTTGGTATCGACAGGATCCACACCGATAGGTGAGACCGCTGCTCCCCCCTCCAGAGTCATATGGACCTGTTCGAACTGGGAACCTCCCTTGGGCACCATGTACGTCACTCCATCAGGAGAGAACCAGCATTTGGAACTACCCGACAGCCATAGAGCATCCTCCTCTGGGAAGTGGATGAAATGTCCGTTATCGGTTCTTTCTGGCACATCGAGCACATGGACTTCAGCCTCATGCTCGTAAGCTACAACAAGTAATGATAGTGGTATCACTAACGCAAGACATATCAGGACCGGACCGAGGATTCTGATAATATCACCCCACAGGAATACAGCTGAATAAGTCGCTTATTACCTTTGTGGAAGATTAAATGGTTAATCCTGCCAAAACTCTGAACTATGTACCTTTTCTACGAATGGAAATGGCACCGCTCTACGAATATCGCAGGGTTGCGAAAGATTCTGCAGAAGAAGTTCTCTCAAGCTTGGTCCTTGTCCCAGGGTTTGACCACTTTCACGCCCAATCCGAGCTGGTCGGATACACGTTGGACTATGAAATCAGCAACCTCCTCGATGGAGTCTGGCTTGTGATAGAATCCAGGGGATGCAGGCATGATGGTCGCTCCACCTTGTGCAAGTTCGTGGAGTACCCGTAGGTGAACCTTCGACAGTGGTGTCTCCCTTGGAACGATCAGGAGCTTTCGACCCTCCTTAAGTGTGACCGAGGCGGCTCGGGTGAT